>JBELAS010000060.1:0-7490 GCA_049508615.1 Acidimicrobiales bacterium | reverse complement strand
CACCGTGGCGAAGTAGGGGAGCCTCAACAGCTCACCGGCGGCGCCGAAGAACAACAAGCCGACGCCCAACAGGGCGAGCAGGGTGCCGATCTCGTCCCAGTACCAGATCTGGTGACCGGCCGGCATCGGCTGGACGCCATCCAGGGTCAGCTGCATCCACTGCACGGCGTGCTCGACGGCGCTCGGGTCGATGGTTATCCCCGGGTGGATGGTCCCCTGGACGATCAGCTCGCGTCCGGTGCCGGCTGCAACGGACCCGTAGACCTTGCCTTTGACGATCGGCTGCGAGGTCCCGAAGAACTTCTGCATCCGTGTGGACTGGGGAAGGTCCTTCCCGGCCGGTACGTCCCACATGACTGTTGCGAACTCCGAGTGCTGCGCTTCGTCGACCAGGACGTTTCGCGGGAACTGAGGTGTCCCCGGCACGGGTTCGTAGACAGGGGTGGAGACCGAGGAGCTCTCCAGGACGACGGAGCGGTACAGGGTGGGGTCGAAATCGGCGGCCACCACAGAGGCCCAGCCACCCATGGAGTGGCCGATGAGCCCGACGTCGCCGTGACGCACGATCGGGAGGGTGTTGATGTAGGTGAGGGCCCCCGTTCCGCCGTAGTCGGTGTCGGAGGGCCCGAGGAACGGCGGCTCTGAGTCACCTTGACCGGTCAGGTTGGCGTCCAGCACGACGCATCCGCGCCGGGCCATCTCGATCGCGAAACCGTCCATCGTGTCGACGGAGTTGATGTACCCGTGGAGCGCGACGACGCCGCACGCGGGCGTCGCGACCGTCGCGTTGGAGGGGACGTACAGCAACCCGGTCTGCATGGGTCCGGAGTAGGAGATGAACCGCACCGGCTCGACCTTGATGCGGCCCCCTGCGGTCTGGGCCGTGTTGGCGATGAGGCCACCGGCCAAGACGATGAGGACACCGAGGGCCAGTACTCCACGCGAAGACGCGAGATGCAACCGAGCCAGCCACGAAGGCGGGTCGCCGATGGAGGGCACACCCGTGCGTGCCCCCTGAGGAGTTCCCTCGGGAACGGAGACGGCGTGTTCCGTGGAACTCTGTGTGTCGATCATGTGTGCCCCCCGCGTCTTCGTAGTTGGCAGGCAAATGCCATGGAGTCGTTGGCCAATGAGTAAACGTTTGCATTCGCGGAGGCACGGTTCATAGGGCCGGAAGTCCCAGGGGGTGCCCCTGCGGCCGCCTGACCGGCGACTCGAGCTCTCGCGGTGGACCTGAAGCCTCGATCGACGTGCTCAGGGGTCCGGTGCCGGCTAGCCGGGCTGGACGGGGAGCTCCGGTCGCGGGACAGGATCGTTGCTGACCCTTGACCGCGCTGAGCGTTCGGAAAATATCGTTCAGCGCGCAAAGTCGGGGTCTCATACCAGCGCGTCGAGCGCCTGGCGAAGGTCGACGACCAGGTCGTCAGCCGTCTCCAACCCGACGCTCAAGCGCACCAGGTCCGACCGCACCTCGTTGCTCGATCCGGCGACACTGGCATGGGTCATGCGGCCGGGATGCTCGATGAGGCTCTCCACAGCGCCGAGGCTCTCGGCCAGCGTGAAGATCCGGGTGCGGCGACACACCTCGAGAGCGGCGGGTTCCCCGCCGCTGAGGGTGAAGCTGACGATGCCGCCGAAGGCCCGCATCTGCCTGCGCGCCACGTCGTGACCTTCGTGGTCGGCCAGTGAAGGGTGAAGCACCGTCTGCACTGCACGATGGCCTTGCAACAGCTCGACGACCGCGAGGGCGTTGGAGCAGTGACGTTCCATTCGCACTGCCAGAGTCTTGACTCCTCGCTGGACCAAGAAGCAGTCGAACGGACCCGGTACGGCGCCCGCCGCGTTCTGCAGGAAGCCTAGACGGTTCGCGAGGTCGGGATCGTTCGTCGCCGCGAATCCGCCGACCACGTCCGAGTGCCCGCTCAGGTACTTCGTGGTCGAGTGCACGACAATGTCTGCACCGAGACGAAGAGGCTGCTGGAGCCACGGGGTGGCGAAGGTGTTGTCCACCACGACGAGGGATCCGTGGTGATGTGCGATCTCGGAGATGACCTCGATGTCCATCACGCGCAGCAGCGGGTTGGTCGGCGTCTCGATCCACACCATCTTCGTGTTGGACTCCAGGTCGTCGTCCAATGTACCCAGGTCGGCAGCAGTAACCTGGAGACCTGCCGGCTGGAGGACCCGGGTGGCCAGACGGTACGTGCCGCCGTATGCGTCGGTCGGCAGGACGAGACGGTCACCTGGGCCCAACAGACGCATGACTGCGTCCTCGGCTGCCATACCACTGGCGAATGCGAACCCGAAATCGGCTCCTTCGAGCACCGCCAGGTTGACTTCGAGGCTGGCCCGAGTCGGGTTGCCTGATCGGGCGTATTCGAAACCGCGGTGCACGCCGACGGCGTCCTGTCTGAAGGTGGAGGACAGGTGGACAGGTGTGTTCACGGCACCAGTGGCGGGATCGGCACCGCCACCACCGTGAACGGCTCGAGTTTCGAAGCCGAGCCCTGAGAGATCGAGACGGTCTTCCACGTCGGACTCAGCGCGAAGGACCCGCCAGCGAGGCGAGCACGTCTACCCGTGTGATCACGGCGACAGGGTGACCGCGGTCGAGGACCAGCACCGCCGGCGCACCCTCGAGCCGGTCCACCGCGACCTCCAGAGGCTCACCGGCCCCGACGGTCGGCAGCGGGCCCCCCATCACGTCGCCCACCGGCCGGTCGAGGACGCCCGGGTCGGCGAAGGCGCGGTCCATCAAGTCTCGCTCGGTGACGGCACCCACCACCTCGGCCAGCACGACGGGTGGTTCCTGCTTGATCACCGGCATCTGGCTGACGGCGTACTCGCGCAGGATGGCGATCGCCTGCCGGACCGACTCCTCGGGGTGGGTGTGGACGAGCATCGGCAACGACGGGTCTCTCGTGGCCAGCAGATCACCGATGGTGGTTCTCGCGGTCTGGAGGAAGCCGTAGTCAGCCATCCACCCATCGTTGTACAGCTTCGACAGGTATCCACGCCCCGTGTCTGGGATGTGGACGACCACGACGGCGTCGTGCGGAAGGTCGCGTGCCGCGTGCAGAGCGGCGGCGATCGCCGTCCCCCCCGACCCACCGATGAGGAGCCCCTCTTCGCGGGTGACGCGACGTGCGGTGGCAAAGCTGGTGGCGTCGGAGATGGCGATCACCTGGTCGACGACCGAGGGGTCGTACGTGGCGGGCCAGAAGTCTTCGCCTATGCCCTCCACCAGGTACGGACGACCCGAGCCGCCCGAGTAGACGGAACCTTCGGGGTCTGCGCCGATGATCTTTACCGACGGGTTGCGCTCCTTCAGGTAGCGGCCGATGCCGGTGACAGTGCCACCGGTACCGATGCCGGCGACGAAGTGGGTCACCCGACCACGGGTTTGATTCCAGATCTCGGCGCCCGCCGTCTCGTACTGGGCGCGGGGATTGTCGGGATTGCCGTACTGGTCAGGCTTCCAAGCCGACGGGATCTCGCGTGCCAAACGATCTGACACCGAGTAGTAGGAGTCCGGGTGCTCGGGTCGGACGGACGTCGGACAGACCATGACCTCGGCCCCGTAGGCGCGCAGAAGGGCGATCTTGTCCGAGGCGACCTTGTCAGGGCAGACGAAGACGCATCGATACCCACGACGCGCTGCAACGATGGCCAGGCCTACACCGGTATTGCCGCTCGTGGGTTCCACGATCGTCGCTCCGGGCCGCAGGCGCCCGTCGCGCTCAGCCGACTCGATCATCGTCAGGGCGATTCGGTCCTTGGACGAACCGCCGGGGTTGAACAGCTCGAGCTTCCCGAGCAGCGTGCATTCCAGGTCGCGAGCTGTACGATCCAATCGGACCATCGGTGTGTTGCCGATCAGGTCGAGAATGGACTCGGCCACGTGCATCGGCGGGCCTGGATCGGACAGGGTCCGGACTTCGACTCCGGTCAGAGGGTCCGCGGCGTCGAGCGGGATCTCCTCGTCGGTGAAAAGTACCGTAGGCAGGCCGGAGCCGCGCAGGGCGGCTGCCAAGGGGATGGTCTGGGCGATCGGGCCGGTGACCGCGACCCGGCGCGGTATCCGCGCCCGGAGGTTGCCGACGAGGGTGACCAAAGATTCGCCGCTCTGATGGTGATGGACGTAGCGGGCTCTGTCCGACAAGCGTGCGGGAGGGTCGCTACCGCCGGCGACGACGAGCACGTCCATGAAGACTGTCTATACCTCGGAGCAGGGGCCCCGGTGTCCGCTGCAGCGCCGCGGCCTTGGCGCGGTCGGCAAGAGCCTCGATCCCCGTCCCGCAGGTCCACCAGCCCCTCGGTTGAGGCCGGTGAGGTTGCCGTGTTGTGTCGCGACGGTCGGGCGACGCTGTTACCTGCGCTCGAGGATCCCGCGGATGTAGGAGGCCTGTCCAGCGTGTTGCAGGTCGTCGGCGATGACGCTTACAAGTCGGACGCCCAGGGTGACCGGCGGGTCCCATCGCTCGTCCACGATTCGGTCGAGGTCGACGTCGGTCACTTGTCGCGCGAATCGGAGTGCCATGTCGTAGACGGCATCGTGGTAACCGAGCAGCATCTCGGTTTCACCCGTGACGACGCCGACCTGGTGGCGGTCATGGCCGTAGCCGGTGTCCGAGATGTCGAGCGGCAACCCGAACCGTTCCGCCCAGCCCGAAGACGTCCAGACTTGGTCGATCCCCGCGACATCCGCGACATGATCGTCTTGGACCCGGGTCAGATGCCAAACCAACCATGCGATCGAGTTCGAATCGCCGTCGAGGCGGAACGTCAGTTGTTCGGAGGTCAGGCCTTCGACCACGCGGTGCACGATGTCGTGGACCCGTCCGAACGCGTCGGCAAACAGTTCAGCGGTCGTCATGTCGGTCCTTCCTTCGCTGTCGCGGGCCGGAGGTCAACGTCTCCCATGGCGTTCACCAGGGGGATACGGCAGCGGAACGGCTCGCCGGAGCCGATCGGCCGGGTGGACTAGTCGCACTCCTCATCCTCAATGGCCGCGATCTCGACGAGACGGGGAACGTGGCGACCCTCCTCGAATTTGGTCGAAAGGAACACGTCGACGATGACGAGGGCCAGCTGGGGAGCGAGGATCCATGCTCCGAGGGACAGCACGTTAGCGTCGTTGTGCTGACGGGCAAGGCGCGCAGTGGTCTCGTCGTGGCACAGCGCGGCGCGCACGCCGTGCACCTTGTTGGCTGAGATCGCCTCGCCCTGGCCACTGCCGCCCAGCACGATCGCGAAGTCAGCCGCCCCCTTGACCACGGCCCGAGCGGCTGCCGCGCAAAAGGGCGGGTAGTCCACCGAGTCCTCGGAATCGGTGCCCAAATCGTCGACCTGGTGTCCGCAGGCACGGAGGTGCTCGGCGAGCGTCTGCTTCAGGCGGAACCCGGCATGGTCGGAGCCGAGGGCAATTCGCATCGCCTCAGCCAAGCGTGCGCCGGGTGAGATCGCAAGGCGGTGCTTTGCATCTGGCCGTGAGCTGCCCCCTCAGGCAGCGCATGGCCCTCTGGCCGTCCCATCGCCTGGACTATTTGCCCGTAGGACGCGGCGATGTCTCGAGACGTCTGTCGCGAAGCCCGAGGTGTCTGCCACCCCGAGCGCCTTGCACTCCCGTAGTTGGGTCTCCTGCCGACCTCCGCCAGTCCCAGCGCCGCCGGGCCTCGATCAGCTGCACCTCGCTCACAGGCCGATCACAGTTCTTGGCAAGAACCGCCCGGCCCGGCCTCTAGCGGACAGAGCTTGTCGCACATCAGCTTCTAGCGACCAACGGTGTGCGAGCGCAGGTATCGTGGCATACGTCGAAGGGAGGTTTCCATGAACGCTGCAAAGGCGAAGTCGACCGAAAGGCCCAGATGGCGTGGGATCAACCACTTGGCGCTGGTGACGAACGACATGGACGGCACCGTGCGCTTCTACGAAGGAGTCCTCGGAGCCCGCCTGGTGGCCACGATCGGAACGCCACAATTCCGGCACTACTTCTTCGAATTCGGCGTGCAGAACACCGTTGCCTTCTTCGAGTATGCCAATTGCCATGTAGAGGGGTTCGCGAAGCCCGCGGGAGTCCCCGATCCGCGCGCCGTGCAATTCGACCATCTATCGTTCAACCTCCCCGACGAGGACGCCCTGCTGGATCTTCGAGACCGGCTGAAGGGGGCTAACTGCGAGGTGACCGACGTGGTGGACCACGGCTTCATCCGGTCCATCTACTTCACTGATCCCAACGGGATCGCTCTCGAGGCGTCGTGGTGGGTCCTCGACGCGACCGGCCGGCCCGTCGATTTCACCGACGAACTCCTGTTCGCAGACGCCGATCCTGTCCCTGCCGTGAAGGAGCTGATGGAGGCGGGTTCACTCAGCTCCGTTCCGAACACTGAATTGGCTTGATGCAGCACGTCGCGTCAGCACATCGCGCTCCGGGCATGCTCAGAGCGCGGTGAGCCAGTCCCTGACGATCTCCGCCACCTCGGCGTCCCTTCGGCGAAGTCCGTGGTCGCCGTCTTCGATCCAGCGGTGCGTCACTGTGCCGGATATGGCGGCGGTGGCGCCCTCGAGCTCCTCGGGAGTGCAGAAGACGTCACGCGTGCCGGAGACGAAGAGGCACGGGACCGCGATCTCACCGAAATGCTCGCTGCGCCTGCGCTCCGGTTGGCCAGGTGGGTGAAGCGGGTAGCTCACCAGCACTAGCGCCGCCGCACCGAGGCCCTCGGCGACGGCCATCGAGCACATGCGCCCTCCCATCGAACGCCCGCCGAGCGCGACCTTCTCGAACGGCACCGCGAGTGTCTCGGCCAACGAGCGCGCGGCTTCCACGACAGTCGCGACGAGCACGGATGGTTGGTCCGGAGCTCGGCGGCCTGCGAGACGGTAGGGGAAGTCGACTCGCTCGACTCGCACCCCGGTGGGCGTGAGCGCGCCGTCGATCGCCACGAGTGCGCTGTGATCGCGCCCCGCGCTCATCCCGGGGGTGAGTACGAGCCCGGCGATCTTAGAGTGCGACCCTCGGCGTTTCGGCGGCATCGGCGAGGGTGCCGATAGTACTTGAGCAGCCGTGCACTGCTCGCCCAGTCATGAACAGCTCGTCAGGGGACGAGGCAGCGCGTCGCCGTGGCCCGCAGGTCAGCCGAGGCGAAGGGGCGCGCCAGACGACAGCCCGAGCAGGGGTGTCAAGTCTGTTCGTCGGGAGGGGCGGGCCACTGCCATGTCTCGGTGTTCTCGGCATCGAGCATCGACTCCTCGAACAGCACCGGCTGGCCGTCACCGGCGCGCTTGGACTCGTACATGGCGGTGTCGGCCTGGGCCACCAGGGTCTCGGCTGTCGTGTACGGCCCGTCGGACCACGCCACCCCGATGCTCGCGCTCGACGGCACGGAGACCTTCTTCAGGCCGATCTGGTTGCGGAGGCTGGCTGCCAGCCGGGCGGCGGTGCTCATCGCCTCGGCCGTGGTTGAGATACGCGGGCAGATGACCAGGAACTC
>JBELAS010000006.1:0-14455 GCA_049508615.1 Acidimicrobiales bacterium | reverse complement strand
CAGCGCCAGCTCGATGCCATCGCCCGGTCGCTCAACGGGAGACCTCGCAAGACTCTCGGCTTTATGTCACCATCGGAGGCGTTCGCCGAGGCCGTTGCGTCGATCCATTGAATCCGCAGGTGTTCAGTGGCACCTGGGACACGCCTGGCGTAGCTTTCTCGTGTGACGACAACGGCAGAGCGACTCCGGGCGGCTCGGGTCAAGATCGACAAGGCGCTCGAGGCGGTGCGTAGCGACCGGGGGGCATCACCGGTGCTCGTGGCGGTGGTCAACGAATTCGCCAAGAAGGCAGACAAGGCGGCCGCTTCACCCGACGAACGTGCGGCTGTAATCGAGCTCGAGCAGGCCGGCGACAGCGCCAAGGCGGCAGCGGAAGCGGACTCCGGCGCGTCGGCGGCTACCCGAGGCTCAGTCCTAGACGCCCATCTGGCGATTTGCGTCGCGAAAGGCAAACTCGATCTCTGACCCTCCATCAAGAGATATCTGACCTTTCATAAGGAGCAGGTGGACGCGGCGCAGGTCGATGTCCCGGACTGGGCATTCGAAAACACGTGGCCGGAGTGATTCGGGACTGCTCACTTACCTCGAGACCGCAAGCAGAGTGTACGAACACCCCCCGTCGGGTGTTCGGACAATGCGGTCAGATCGCCGGCCGATGCCGTGTACGGCCCTCAGCTGAGCCTCCGGACCCGGTAGAGATGGACGGCGACCAAGATCGGGATGATCACCATAGCTGCAAGAAGGGCCATAGCCACCGCGGAATCGACTGAGATCGAGACATCCGGGCCACTTCGGAAGCCCAAGCCGGGCTGGCGCTGTGAACCCGCAGAGACAGCTGAAACGCGGATGGGCGGACCGGGTTCCGCGTCAGATACGGCACGACCGACTGCTCATGGTGTTCCTGCTCCGGTGGTTCAGCTACCACCCGACTCCCCTGACGTCGCCGGCTCAGCGATGCTCACGCCCAGCCAAGTTCGTTGAGCCGGGCGTCACTGATGCCAAAATAATGAGCCACCTCGTGGATAACCGTTTCTCGGATTTGATCAACGAGCTGCTTCTCGCTTTGGCAGTGTGCGGAGATGGTGTTCTGGTAGAGCGTGATGCGATCCGGCAGCACTCCCGCGTAACTCATCGGACCGCGTTTGGTGAGAGGCACACCCTCGTAAAGGCCGAACAGCCCACACCCCTCGGCATGATCCTCCACGATCACTGCCACGTTCTCCATGACGTCAGCTAGTTCCGCTGGTAGCCCTTCGAGTGCATCGCACACCAGCTGCTCGAAGCGCTCGGAGGAGACGGTGGACATGCCGAAAGCGTAATGACGGCGGTCGACTTCAGTAAGACGTCCGCCACCATGGCTGATGAATTCGCCGAGTGAAGACGCCGAACGATGCCCCGCCTACAAGCCGGATCACCGCCACCGAGGTGGGCTGTCGGTCGGCACAAGCCTTGACCAGAATCCTGCCGAAGCTCAGCGATCGGCGAACACCAGGATCTGGCCGGTGTAGACCGCCACCCACACATCCCCGGTCGTGGCGTCATAAGTGGTCCCGATGGGATGGACCCCGGTCGCCACGGTCTGTAGTACTGCCAAGTCCGAGGAACGCAGCTTCGTCACGGTGTTCGACTGGTAGTTCACGACATAGAGCGAGCGCCCGTCGGTGGAGATGGCGAGCGAGCGGCACTCTTCCCCCGTGTGCACAGATCCCACTACGGAGTCGGTGGCCAGGTCGACTTTCACGACGTTGCCCGGGCTGTTCAACGAGACGTAGAGATACCGACCTGTCGGGTCGATCACCACATGGCGCGGGTTGGACCCGACGGATATGTCACCGACCTTCGTCAACGTCGCCAGGTCGATCTTCACGACGTCGTCGCCGCCCATTATCGCCACGTAGGCGGTAGACGAGTCGGGTGAGATCGCGATGCCGCGCGGGTAGGCTCCCATAGCAAGGCGCGCGATCTCCTTGGCCGTAGCGATATCCACGATGCTCAGGTCGTAGGAGCACCAATTGGCGACCAGCAAGTACTTGTCATCGGGGGAGACGGCCAGGAATTTCGAAACCAGGCCGACCTCGATCACTTGGTCGACGACCAAGCTGGCTGTGTCGACGCGATAGACATAGCTGTCGGTGTCGCCGGCAGCCTTCGCCGAGGCTGGAGTACAGGTGTCACTTCCCTCGGGCCCGAACCCAGCCCCGTACATCGAGTAGTTCGAAACATAGACATAACGCGAGTCGGGGGTGAAGGCCGCTTCGACAGGCGCACCGTGCGTAAGCCCTGGATGCCCTGAAAAGCCGAACTGACTCATGTCGACGGTGTCCGGAATCGTCTTCACCAGGTTGCCGGCACTGCCGTACACCGTCATGGTGTGCCGGTACATCATGTTCTGGGCAAAGACAAGGCCTGTGTCCGACGCATCGACCGACTTGGGAGAGATGTCGCCGCTAATGGTGTCGACCAGGGTCATCCGGCGCTGGTCCGTGGGCGGTCCCGGGGGGACACGGTGGGCGGGTGGAACGGTCGTAGTGGTGCTAGTGACTCCAGATCCCTTCAGGGCCCGCCGTGACAGTGCGGCCGGTCCCGCTCTCGCGGTCGGCGATACGGTCGTCGACGACATGGTCCAGGCAACGACACCCACGCCGACGAAAACAGCCAAGACGACGATCGAGCGGACCCGCCGGTGTCGGGTCCTTCGCCGCCGGGTCGAGTCGCGCGCCAGGTGGCGAGCTCGGGGCACCTCACAACTCTCCGCTCTTCCGCCGCATCATGCAAGCTGTGCCGGTCGATCACGCGATTCGGCCACTGAGCTCGATATTCATGCCGTCACTCGTACCACCGACGGCCCCCGCCCATGACCTGCAGAACGTCGCCCCATCCCGGCGGTCGGCTGCCCTACGAGCTGCTCCGGTTCTACGTGCTCCACGAATCGCACGGCTCACGCCTTAGGGCTGGAGCCGCTCCATGCACCAACCCTGAGGCCCACGCGTATACAGCAGTCGATCGTGGAGCCGGTCGTCTCTCTGCTGCCAGAATTCCATCGTCTCAGGAACCAGCCGAAAGCCACCCCACTCCGACGGACGCGGTACCAAAGAACCTTCGAAGCGAGAGACCTCCTCCAACACGCGGGCCTCGAGCGCATCGCGGCTCCCGATCAGATGACTTTGCACGGACGCGTGCGCGGCAATCTGGCTGCCGCGTGGACGACTGGCGAAGTACTCATCGGACTCCTCTGGCGAAATGCGCCCCAGAGGGCCCTCAACCCGCACCTGGCGGCCCGGTGGATCCCAGTAGAAGAGCAACGCGCCTCGCGGATTCGCTTCGATCTCGTTGCTCTTACGACTTCTGTAATCCGTGTAGAAGACAAAACCGCGCTCGTCCCACGCCCGGGCCAGGACCATCCGTGCCGACGGTCTCAGGTCGGTGCCGACCGTAACCAACACCATTGCCTCTGGCATTTGGAGCTCGCGTCGCGCTTCGCGAAACCATTGATCGAATTGTGCCGTGGGGTCGTGAGAGGCGCTGATCTCGACCAGGGGTTCTCGACCAGCAGCCACCCTGTAAATGTAGCGCCACGTCTAGTGGGGCAACATAGCTCAATCGAGGTACAAGCGAAATCCCTCGGCAAGTGCTTGGAACCCAAGCGATCGGTAGAACTCGTGCGCGTCCTTGCGGTGCTTGAGCGACAGAAGCTGAACCTTGCGGCAGTGTGCGTCGCGGGCACGGCGAAGCACTTCTCCGACAAGCGCTCTTCCGACGCCGTGACCTCGATGCTCCTGGCCCACGACCACGTTCTCAACGATCACCCACGGGCGTCCCCCATAGGTCAGGTTCTCGACGATGAGCATGTCCGCGGTGCCCGCCACGGCGCCTCCCATCACGGCCACCAACAGGCACCTGTTCTTCTGGCGAAGGATCGAGGCAAGGATTGATAGCGAGTCGTCGGCTCGGGCTGGACAAGCCTCGGTGCGGTCCTCGGCGAGCTGGGTGTAGAGCTCGATGAGCGCCTCGACGTCTCCCAGCACTGCTGGACGCACTGATATCAACGTCATGGCCAGATCAGGGTCTTACCGTTGTAAAGCGAAGCTACGATGGACGTGTTCTCCCATTCGCCTTTCAGGCGAACTCTGTTCACGACGCCGTACTGCTGGATAGCCGTCACCTCGGGCTGCCACTCGGCCTCGGTCTCCACCCCCACGCCCTTGCCAGGCAGCGTGTAGTGCAATGCCACCGCGGCCTCCAGCTTCCACACAGCCTTCTCGTGCGAGACCTGGTACTCGGAGCCTGCCGCCTGGGCGTACCGCTGTTCGATGTCTATGCACGACGTCTGGTGCACGGCGCAATAGGAGAATGCATGCAGCTCCGCTCTCATGAAGCCTGCCACAGCCTGCTTGTGCTGCGCGAGGAACTGAGCGTTGAAGATCTGGACGTTGAAAGTTCCCTTGACACCGAACTGGCTCGGGATGAACTCGTTGAACTGCGCGTGCTCCGCTCTCAGTACCAGGGGCTCGTTCGACTGGTAGGCCTGTATGGCACTCTGCTGTCCCTGGACAAGTTGGTTCGGATCGTAGTTCTGGGTGTCCACCTGCTGGACCTTCGACAAGTCGACGCCGGCTGCGTGCAGCATCTCCAGAATGGCCACGGGAAGCGTGGAATGGTACCCGAACGTCCTTCCCTCGAGCTGCTTCAAGTTCGTGATGCTGGGCTCGGTCAGGATCGCATAGTCGGAGGTATCGCCGTAGGTGGCAACAGCCACGATGTTGGCTCCGCCTGCGACCTGCTCGAGATCGTCAGCAGCGCTTCCGATGTTCGAAACGGTCGCCCTGCCAGAAGACACGAGCTCCGTCGACGTGTGCGAGTTCGTGACTAATTCGACGCTCAAGCACATGTCCTTGAAATAGCCCAGCTCTTGAGCTGCGAAGACATCGATGATCCCCGCCGAGGCGTCGAAGGCGAAGGGCGAGACGTAAGTCATCGTCCCTGCAGATCGGTTCGCCTCGCACTGCGGCGAGCTGAGCAGCGAACCTAATGCCCTCGACGTCGACGAGCTGCCACCACTGCACGCTGCCGCCAGAATCGCCACGACCAGCAGCAGATTTCCCAAGGTCCCGCATCTCTTCAACGCATTGGACCTCTCCGTGGCCTTCATCGGTCCTCCCTTCCCGAGGCCATGATCCTCATGCGCCGCAACTTGGAGTCGCGTCCCCAACCGCTAGGCGCAGCGACAACCACCCAGTCGTCTTCTCACATCCTTAACGGGTCACGGCCTTCTCAGTGCCGTCGTCTGGTGCCACCCGAGCAGTCTGCGCTGGAGGACGACTACCGCCACCGTCAGGGCGATACCCAGGAACGCCAGCACGAGGACTGAGGCGTAGACCGTCTTCAAGTCCGACAGCGACGCGGCCGTCTCGATCAGGGAGCCGAGGCCGCCCGCCTTCCCCGCGGCAGTGAATTCCGCCACGACCGCGCCAACGACCGACAAGGGCATGCAGATACGCGCAGCGGCAAACAGGAACGGCAGGCTGCTGGGAAGGCGTAGGCGCACCAGAATCTCCCATCGTGAGGCGTGAAGCGTCGTGAGCACATCTTGGGCCTGTGGATCTGACGATCTGAGCCCGATCAGCGAGTTGATGAGGAATGGGAAGAAGACGATGACAGCCGTCACGATGTACTTCGGCGTCATACCGAACCCGAACGCCACGACGAGACCAGGAGCAATCGCGATCATGGGTGTCACGTTGAGCACGACGGCAAGCGGCATCAAGGCGCGTTCGACTAGCCGCACCTGGCACATGGCCACCGCGATGATGAACGCGGCGAGCATTCCGCACGATGCACCGACCACCGCCTCCTGCAACGTCACGAGCAGGTTCTGCCAAAACAGGTCCGGGTGATCGACAAGCTGTGTAAAGACCTGCGGAACAGTTGGAATGATGAACCGATTGTGAACCGCGTATAACTGCCATCCCAGGACGAGGAGGCCGAAGGCAACCAGTGGCGGCAACCAAATTCGGGGATGGACCCAGCCGTGCAGCCCTCGGGAAGTTTCCCCCTCCGCCGGCCCGTGCTCCACGGTCAAGTGGTCATGGACGTCCACGAGCGTGGACGTCTTCGTGACGATCTCCTCATACATCGTTGTCGTTCCAAGCATCGCGCAGTTCCGATCGGACGCGTCGCTCCACCTCGTGAAAGACATCTGTGGCCTCGACAAGCTCGCCGCGCGGTCTCGGCAGGTCCACTGGGACCACAGCTCGTACTCTCCCGGGTTGAGCGGACATGACCACGACAGCGTCGGAAAGGGCGATGGCTTCGGGAACCGAATGGGTCACGAACATGACCGTCTTCTGATCCGACTGCCAGATGTCGAGAAGCTCGTGGCGCTGTCGCTCACGAGTCAGCTCGTCGAGTGCGGAAAACGGTTCGTCCATCACGAGGATGGAGGGATCGAAGACGAACGCCCGGGCGATCGCCACTCTCTGCTGCATGCCTCCCGACAGCTGGGCGGGACGGCAATGCAGGACCCCACCGAGTCCGAACGACTCGAGCACCTCGACCGGGTCACGGAGCCGACGCCCTCGGGTGCTGTCGGCCTTCTTGTTGACCTGGAACGGCACCCGCACGTTGTCGAGGACCGTTCGCCAGGGAAGCAAGGCGGGGGACTGCGGGACGAATCCGACGTGTTTTGCCGCGGTTGCTCGTTCGGGGGGCTCGCCGAAGATCGAGACCGTGCCACTGTCGGCTTCGACGAGGCCGGCGACGATCCGCAGCAGTGTTGACTTCCCGCAACCTGAAGGCCCTATGAGTGTCACGAACTGTCCGCGGTGGACCTGAAGGTTCACGTCGGACAGCACTTCCGACCGACCTTCACGGGTCGCGAAGGACTTGGAGACGGCTGCCACGTCCAGTGCCTCCTCTGCTCGCGAGCCGCAGACATCCCTCACTGGCGCTGCTCGCACCGAAGCGGCTGGGCCGGCAGCTCGACTCGTCGGGAAGGTCACGAGCAAAGGGTATCCGCCGACCAGATTCCCCGAGCCGGGCAGGCGTCAGTGTCCGAGGGCGCAGGCCAACAACCAACGGGTGTCGTCCGCGCCCGAAAGATCGGCCGGTTCGAGACTCGGCGCCAGGAGGCCTCGAGCCTGAACTCGGATCCGGCGCCCTCGCTCCGCAGGAGGCTTCCGCCGCGTTCGAGCTCGAGGTGACAGCTCGATGACCGTCACCCGACCATCCCGCCGGTCCCGGCGAATCCGGTCGGCTTGCGTTACCGCCGATGTGAGCTAGCGCAGCGACGCTGGCACAACGGACGTGGACAATTGACTGACCGATCCCTCGGTGAGAGCCAATTAGCATTCGTGGGAGAGCCGAGAGCAAGAAGCGTCCAGATACGGGAGAGGGGAGCCGGCTGATGCCCAAGGCGGTCGTCCTGGCATTGGCCGCGAGCTTCTGCACAGCCACGTCGTCGGTCTGCCAGCGCCTCGGAGCGGCCACTGCCCCTGGAGGTGGGACCTTCAGCTTGAAGCTCCTCGTCTACCTGGTTCGCCAGCCGATCTGGCTCGCCGGGGTCGGCAGCATGATCCTCGGGTTCGTGTTCCAGGTCACAGCCCTGCACTTCGGAAGCCTCGCCCTGGTGCAACCGATCCTCGCCACGGAGCTGCTCTTCGTTTTCGCGTACATGGCGGTCACCGGATCGAGCCGTGTGCTGCGAAGCGACTGGGTGGCCGCGGCCGCCATGGCTGCGGGCTTGGGAGTGTTCCTGTTCACCGCTGCCCCTTCGGGTGGTCACCTGCACGCTGCGGCCATCTTGTGGTGGTTGGCAGGTCTGTCGGCCTTGGGTCTCGTGGTCATTGCCACGATCGCCGCCTTCATCCCGCTTCGCCGTGGCACCCGCCCCTCCCCCGCCCGACGGGCCGCCACCCTCGGGGTGGCCACAGGGATCTCGTGGGGGTTCGTGGCTGCCGTCATCAAGGAGCTGAGCTCGCACACTGCCGGTGGGCTGGGCACGCTCTTCTCGACGTGGTCGCCTTACGTGCTAGTGCTCGTAGGAGCCGCCTCGATGTTGCTGGCGTCGCACGCGCTGCAGGCAGGACCACTTGCGGCATCCCAACCCGGGTTCACGATCGTCGACCCGTTGGTGGCCAGTCTGCTAGGGGTGTTCATCTTCTCCGAGCACCTGCAGCTGCAGCCCCTAGATCTCGTCGTCGAGGTCGCGGCCCTGGCGGCGCTGCTCTGGGGGGTAGTGGTGTTGAGCCGCAGCAGCTTGATCCACGGCACCGGTCACGACGAGGTCCCCGCGCTGATCCGAGCGGGCGTCGACGCCGTGGTCGCCGAGCCCGGCTAGCCCTGCCCGGGCAGGTACCCGTACTCGGTCGAGTACGGTCGACACCGTCTGCGGGACGAAGAGGCCTCCGGCTCGAAGAGCGTCCCGTTCGAAACTGCCTCGCTAAGGAGATCGCCCGCCTTGAGCTCTGAAGAGACGCCTTCCCTCGAGATCCCCGATGAAGTGCTCGCCGCCGTCCCCCAGTTCGAAGGTAACGACGAGGTGGTGGTCATCGTGGACTTCCAAGGGGTCGTGCTCGGGATGAACAAACCGGCCGAGGAGCTGTTCAAGATGGAGAGTCAGGACATCGCCGGCGAGTTCGTCGAGATGCTCGTTCCGAGCAGCAAGCGCTGGGGACATCAGGCTTACCGCCGCGGCTATCTGGCAGAGCCACGTGATCGGGACATGGACCCAGGTCTCTACCCCGAGGCGGAGACCTCCGAAGGCGAGATCGTCCCGATCAGGGGACGGCTTCAACCGGTGCGAGTGGACGGACGGCTCTTCGTGGCGGCACATCTGACGCGCGACGACGAAGCCCGGCCCGACACCGACAACTGAGGACCTCGTCCCACACGTCGGCGAGAGCGCCACACGTCGGCGAGAGTGCCAACGCCCTCGGGAGCAGGCACTCCGAAGCACCTGCATGTCCTCGGCGCCACAACTCGGCAGGCCCAACGAGTCGTTGCGCCCGGTCGGCCCCGTCCGCCGTACTCAGTCGTCTGCGCGGTCCTGAGCGGGGTGCTCGACCACGGCCACTACCCGCGTGGCCATGAACCGCGCCGACCTAACCGGCCGACCGGATCGCGTGACCTCCATGACCTCCACGGTGCCGCGAACACTGGAAATCTCGATCCTCCGACCGGCTCTCGTGGCGAGAACCTCGAAGCGTTGCACCCCATCTCCGATGTCGACGAGCACTTCGACCCGATCACCCTTCACTGCTGGAAGCTTATAGCCGAAGGGTCTCTGACCGTGGGTCCGGGCGATCGAGGATCCGGTGCCGGACCACTGAGCACAGATAGTCCGTCACCTTCTCTCCTCTCTATGAAGAGGGGTCGCTTGACAAGTGGCGCTTCTTTCTCATGGCCGGACTGACCTGGGTCGAGCATGTGGCGCACTTGATGGACTAAGCACACGTGTGCCCATGAGCTCCGCCGCCCCTCGTCAGGGGCCAGGATCGCCGGTGAAGTCGCCAGTCCACCGCCTGGGTCGGAGCGGGCTATAACGTAGCCGGGGCGGTCGGTCAAGCCCTGATACCGGCAGCCGTTGCCGGCTCCGTACCCCGGGAGAAAGCGAAGGGTTCACGTGCCCAACAACACCTTCACCAGATACCAAGTCTCGCCTGAGCGACTGCAGGCAGCGGCCGGGCAAGTCGAGCAGGGAGCCGTCCAGATCAAGTCGGCCGTCGCCGAGGTCGTACGGGTGATCGAAGGCATCTCAGCAGACTGGACCGGCGCCGGCTATCAGCAGTTCTCCGGGCTGTGCATGAAGTGGGAACGTGCGGCGGCCGAGATGCAGAAGTCGATCAGCGGCATAGCTTCGCTCCTACAAAACGCCGCCACCGCGTACCAACAGGTGGAACAAGAGGTTGCCCGCCTGTTCGGAGGGGAGACGCCGGGCGGTCCAGGTCCAGGTCCAGGTCCCGGTCCCGCGGCCTCCGGCACCACCGGCTCCTCCGAAAGTGCCTCGCCGACGGTCGAAGCAGAAACCTCGCGTCCGTCGAGTTTTCTTTCGAGAGGGGACGGGTAGAGCGATCGGCGAACGCTCGCTCGATCTGCTTACCGTTGGAATGCATCTCCGCCAGGTGGCCAGGGACACCTCTACGTCCCGCTGTCACCCGAGCGAGGCCCGGAACTGGCCGTCGAGGCCCCGGCGTGACCTGTCTCGTTGTACGAGCGCAGGACCGGCGCGTCCACACCCCATGCAACCCGGGTGACTGAAGCGGTGGCGAGGTACATTCGCCACACCACCTCGTCACCGGTCCCGAGCGCCCAGGCGACTGCCGCCTTGATCGGTGAGACATGGCTCACCACGACCACGTCGGCGCCGGCACGCGCCCCCGCCCCCTCGAGCGCGAAGAGCTCCTCGCACGACTGGCGCACCCGCCGGCCGACGTCGGCCAGCGATTCGCCGCCAGGCCACGCGATGGCCGGGTCCGAGCGCCATCGCTCCCAAGCAGAGCTGGCCACCGAGGAGAGCGAGCGGCCCTCGTACTCTCCGTAGTCGACCTCCACCCAGCGTTCGTCCACCTCCGCCGGGAGCTCCAAACCCAGCTCCGCCGCGGTGTCACGGGCGCGAGCGAGCGGGCTGGTGATCAGACGGCCCACTTTGCCCAACGTGGGTGCAAGAGCAGCAGCCTGAGCACGGCCCCGGTCAGTGAGCGGAGAGTCGAAGCGGCCCAGGAGCACTTTCGCCGCGTTGGCAGCCGCTTCTCCGTGGCGCACTAGCACCAGCACTTCTCAACCATTCACCGAACAAGCGCCGGTCAGGTCGCCGGTCATGGGAACGGCCGCAGGCGCTACTACGACCGTGAGTGCACCCGCGGTGGTACCCATGAGTCCCACACCGGTCAACGGATCAGGATGCGGCCACACTGGTCGCAGGTGATGATCGTGTCGGGAAGTGCCTTTCGTATCCTGTCGACCTCCATGGACGGAAGCGCCAGATGGCATCCACCGCACGACCCTCCAATCAGACGCGCCGCTCCGGTTCCCCCGAGCTTCTTGCGCAGTTGTTCGTAGCGTGCAAGAAGCTCCTGGGGCACCCCACCGGCCGCACCGTCACGCTCCGCGCTCTGCACGGCCAAGTCGGCACCGAGCGAGGCTTCGGACAGCGCGATCGCATCGCGCAACCGTATGGCCTCCTCCTCGAGAGCGACCCGCTCGATCTCCCCCGTTGTCAGTTCGGCATCGAGAGGCTCGAGCGCCTCCATCACCTCGATCTCGCGGTCCTCCAGTTCGGCGATGTGCCGCACGAGGTGCTTCACCTCGTCGTCCATCGCCTGCAACTCCCGGGGCGCAGTGACCTGTCCTCCGAACATTCGACGTTCGAGCTCCGCCCGACGTGACTTGGAAGCCTCGATTTGCTGTTCTAGGCCCGATTGGCGCGACGCGAGCTCGTCGCGCTGCGTACCGACTTCTTTCGTGCGTCTGTCGAGTACTGACAGACGGGTCTCGGTGGAATCGAGCTCGGCCCGTTCGGGGAGGGCCTCGCGGCGATGGCGAAGTTGATCGATGGCGGTGTCGTGATCCTGGACCTCGAGCAGACGCACCAACGGCGAAGCCGAGCTACCGCCGCCCGGGGTGTCACGTGGGGGCGCTTCGTCTCCCATTTTCACTCGCCATTGTGCCTTATCGCGCCGCCAGGGCTGTCGAGCCTCGTCACGCCGTTGGAACTCTCGATTGTCGCGCCGCCGCCTGCTTCGCCGATGAACTGCTCAACCTCGGGCTGGCATCGCGCCACCCGGAGGGCCCCGATGAGAGCCACGTCGGAGAGAGCCTCGGCCTCTTCCCATGTACACCAGCGCACCTCGGGGCTCTCCCCCGGTGGGGGTGAAGGCTCGACATCGGCCGCCACGACGAGATAACGCAGGTCGAGATGGGTGTGACCGTCGGCTGCGGGATGGACGTCCATGTGGATGAGCCGGGGGCCGTCCGTTGGGTGCGAGAGTGCGAGGCCGGTCTCCTCCTGCGACTCGCGAAGAGCGGCATCAGAGGGCCCTTCACCGGCGTCGACGTGCCCACCTGGCTGCATCCAGCGCCGGAGACGCCGGTGCACGTGCAGCACCGTCCCCCGTGGGCCGACCACGATCGCGGAGCCCGTCACGTGGACCGGATCGGCGTCCTTGTCGAAGGGTCGCTCCAGGGTTTCGAGAGCAGCGAGAATGCGCGCTCGCGCTGCACCCTCACGCTCGTCGGCAGGAAGGTGGTCGGCTACCTCCGAACGCACGCTACAGGGGTCCTTCGGAGGCAAGCGACAGTCGGTGTCCTGGTCAGAGGCCTCAGATGTCACGACTGCATCCCTAGCACAGAGCGCTGACCGGCGCAGTCTCCCCGGATGACCCAAGATGGACCAGTGAAACAGAGCATCCGGCTAGGAACCTACGCAGGGATACCGGTGGGCGTCCACTGGAGCGTCGCCGTGATCTTCGGGCTTGTCACCTGGGAGCTCGCCGACATCGTGTTCCCCAGTGCGTACGGAGGCACCCGGGCCACCTACTGGGTGGCGGCGCTCGTGGCGGCGATGCTCTTCTTCGGCTCCTTGTTGGCCCATGAAGTTTCCCACGCAGTGGTCGCCCGCCATCACGGCGTCGCTGTCCGTTCGATCACTCTCTGGCTCTTCGGCGGAGTGGCTCAACTCGGAGGCGAGGCCCTCACCCCGGGAGCTGACTTCCGGATCGCGGCGGTGGGTCCGGGAACGAGTCTCCTTCTTGTCGGGGCGTTCGCCGCTGTGCAGGCGTTGATGAACGGTGCCGGGGTGCATGGTCTCGCTGAAGCAGTGCCTTCTTGGCTGTGGAAGATGAACCTCCTCCTCGCCGCGTTCAACCTCATCCCTGCCGCCCCGCTCGACGGCGGACGAATCCTCCGCGCAGGGCTGTGGCTGCGTTCTGGGGATCGCACGAGGTCCACTGTCATCGCGGCACGCGTCGGACGCGGCTTCGGGATCGTGCTCGTGGTTGTCGGCATCGCGTTCTTCGTGGGCTACAACGACGTGTACGGCTTGTGGCCCGCATTCCTCGGATGGTTCTTGTTCGTCGCAGCCCGGGCCGAGGAGAGCGCCGCGTTGGTACGCCGTGGTCTACAGGATCTGCGGGTCGAAAACGTGATGACAGCCCAACCACCGGCGATCGCTTCGTCCACCACTGTCGCGGAACTGGTCCATCGGCACCTACCCTGGTACAGGACTGACGCAGTGGCGGTGGTAGGTCCCACCGGCTGGCTAGAGGGAATCTTGCCGCTAGAGCGCATAAGGGCGCTCCCCCCTTTGTCGCACGCGGACACGCGCATCGGTGATCTCGCCGTTCCCATCTTGGCCGTGCCCGTGGCGCGCCCCGAGGAGCCGGTGCAAGACCTGCTCCAGCGAATGACGGCCGCAGGTGGAGCCCCCGCTGTCGTGCTCGACTCTCATAACCGTTTGGCCGGGATCGTGACACCGGCAAACGTCGATCGCGCCGTCCAGCTGAGCGGGCTCCGCGCTGGTGGTCGTTGACGCCTGCTGGCCGCGGGCCTCATCGTGAGCCTCCGATCCGCTCCGGTCCTCCCTTGGTGCGTCGACTCAGTACGCTCTTGGAATTGCGATCTCATATCATGGGCGCTTGGCGCAGTTTGGTAGCGCAGCTGGCTTACAACCAGCAGGTCGGGGGTTCGAGTCCCTCAGCGCCCACCAAGCCGAGTTCCATGTGCCCACGGTAATGCCAAGGTCGGTGGCGCGGGGTCGGCGACCCGTTTCAGGTCAGTCGGCAGATACCGACCAATACGACTCCGGATCATCCGACTCATCCGACTCGAAGCATCCGGCGGGCGATGGAGGGGCATCACTAGCGGTCGCGCCAGATCCGGTTCTGTGGGCACCGCTCGACCGGCCCGTGCATGACGTGAGCGCAAAGAACACTCGGGCCTCGCCACTGCTGCAACGCGTCTCACTACCGCCGTATGCGAGCCGTCAAGACTCCAAGATCCGCCGTGTGAAAGGACATTGAAGGCTGTCTCTGTCATTGTCACCTGCAATCAGGGTTAGGACTTCGGCCTCGTTATGGTGACACTGCGTACCTCGACCGAAAACACTAAACGTGGCCGTCAAAGCTACCGATACCTTTCCAGTGAAAGGCGTCCGTGCCGACACGGAAAGCAGCGCCGTGGGCAAGGAAACGGCGGTAGACCAGGTCCTGGACAATGCGACCGACGGCGATGGCGCACGCGTCGACTCCACGACCGGCGACGCGCCGAACTTGGATATCACGGGCACGGACACCGGCCGCGAGGACGCGGTCAACACCACCCTCGCGACCGTGTTGGCCAGCCACCCCGAAGCCGTCTTCTACGCCATCGACGCCAACGCACACACCGTGGACATGCCCGACTCGGTCGACCTGAACGGGCACGACGTGATCGAAGGCCGTAACACAGCTCTCGACATGGTGAT
>JBELAS010000059.1:0-7576 GCA_049508615.1 Acidimicrobiales bacterium | reverse complement strand
ATATACGCATGGCGCCACGGGTGCACGATCCTGACCCGCACTACGACGACGTGGTGGCAGAGGTGTGCTCGTTCCTCGCAGATCGTGCAGGCCGGGCGCGCGCCGCAGGCATAGGAGCCGACATGATCGTCGTCGACGCAGGCTTCGATCTCGGAAAGACCCCAAGTCAGTCGCTCGAGCTGCTTCGCGCCTCGGCTTCGCTGGCTGAGCTGGGTTATCCGCTATTGCTATCGGCGTCGAACAAACAGTTCCTCGGTGCGCTCTTCGATCTTGCGATCGAAGAGCGACGAGACGTCTCACTCGGTGCTGTCGCTGTCGGGATCGCGCTGGGCTGCCGCATCGTGCGCGTGCACGACGTCGTGGGCGCCAGGCAGGTCTGCGACGCGCTCGAGGCGGTCTTGAGAGCGTCGTGACGGTGACGACTGGCGCAGGCGAGGAGGCAAAGGCCGCGTACCTGGTGTCCGGCGACGACTCATCGCTCGTAGGGCAAGCGGTGCACGATCTTCTCGGCGCACTGGTCCGAGAGCGCGACGCGACCATGGTCGTGGAGGAGCACGGCGCCCCGGGCGGAGAAGAGCTCGAAGTGGGTCTTGTCCTCGACGCGCTCACCACGCCGCCGCTTCTGACCGACCGCCGAGTGGTCGTCGTTCGCGAAGCCGGGCGGTTGTCTTCCGCCGACGCTGATCGAATCGTCGCCTGCCTGGCCGAACCAGTCCCCGGGGTGGTCCTGGTGCTCGCGGCGGGTGGCGGAACGATCCCTGTTGCGCTCGTCAAGACTGCCCAGGGGACCGGGGGCGTCGTCGACACTGCCGTGGGCACGGGGAGGGCGCGCACACAGTGGCTGGCGGAGCAACTGCGCGGCGCTCCGGTGCGCCTCGACGCCCGGGCTGCTGGCCGCCTCGGTGAGCACCTGGGCGGGGACGTGAGCCGTCTGCGCGGGTTGCTCGACACCCTCGCCTCGGCCTACGGCGAGGGCGCGGCCATTGACGAAACCCGGCTGGAGCCCTTCCTGGGCGAGGCCGGGGCGATCGCCCCCTGGGTGCTGAGCGACGCGATAGCAGAGGGCGACACCTCGGGCGCTCTTCGCGCCCTCGGGCGCCTTCTCGACGCGGGAGGGTTCCATCCCCTCGCCGTGCTCGCCGTGCTCCACCGCCACTACCAGGCGATGCTGCGCCTCGACGGCTCGGGGGTCACGACGGGTGAGCAGGCTGCCGTCGCGCTCGGGTCGCGAAGCACGTTCCCGGCCCGCAAGGCGCTCGAACAGGGCCGCAAGCTCGGCGCGGCACGCCTCGGTCGTGCGGTGATCCTGCTCGCCGAAGCAGACCTGGATCTGCGTGGTCGCTCCGGCCTGCCGGGGACCACGGTACTGGAGGTGTTGGTAGGGAGGCTCAGCCGACTCGGCTCGGGGCGTCGTGCTCCCGGGCGACCGGCCGCGGCGCGCCCGGCCCGGGCGCGCCGCGGCTGAGCGCGCGCGTCGACAGACGACCGAGATCGCCAGAGCCGACAGGCGTCACGACCCTCCGAATGGTCCGAATGGTCGGTCTGGCTGCCGGCGCGGCTCGCAATCCGGGTGCGATCTGTTCACAGGTGGTTCCGAGCGCTGTTTCCCTTGCTTCTTGTGCAACTTCGGGTTCCGTGAAGTGTTGGCCGGCGCGAGCGGCCGACCCGGCTCAGTTCCCGGTGCTGTCGGAGTCCGGGGCGGCCTGCAGCGCGCCGACTCGACGCATCAGGCGTGACTTGCGATTGGCGGCCTGGTTGCGGTGGATGACGCCCTGGGCCGCCGCCTTGTCGATGCGCTTCACCGCCACACGCAACGCCTCGCCGGCATCCTCGAGATCACCTTCGAACGCGGCTACCGCCCGCTTCGTGCGGGTGCGCATTTCCGAACGTACCGCCTTGTTGCGTTGGCGGCGCCGCTCGTTCTGAAGGTTTCGCTTGATCTGACTGCGGATATTGGCCACGGATCCAAAATGCTAGCAGCCCCTGACCAGGGGCGGACCGTCGATTGTCGGCTCTTCGCCTCACGCTCGTCGCGATGCCGGCCGGGTCTGCGTCCTCAGCGCCTTCGGCGTCCCGGGCGCCACCGCATGATCCCACCCGGACCACAGGTCCGTACTGGGTACTGGGACCCCGACCAAGCCCGTCTGCCTCCAGGTGGCAGGGACCCCAACCCCGTCTCTGACCGCAGACTCGACCGGCTCAGTCAACGCCCGCCGGCCCAGCCTCTTGCACCAGTACGCTCCCAAGTGCCGTGCTCAGCACTGACCGCATCCGCAATTTCTCCATCATCAGCCACGTCGACCATGGCAAGTCGACCTTGTCCGACCGCGTCCTCGAGCTGACGGGGGCGGTCGACCCTCGCCTCATGCGTGAGCAGTATCTCGACTCGATGGACATCGAGCGCGAGCGCGGCATCACCATCAAGGCCCAGAACGTCCGCGTCCGGTGGAAGGACCACGTCTTGCACCTGATCGACACGCCTGGCCACGTGGACTTCGGCTACGAGGTGAGCCGCTCCTTGGCCGCCTGTGAGGGAGCGGTGCTGCTTGTGGACGCTTCCCAGGGTATCCAGGCACAGACGCTGGCCACCTCCTACCAGGCCTTCGAGCACGACCTGGAGGTCATCGCCGTCTTGAACAAGATCGACCTGCCCGCTGCCGATCCCGAGCGTTGCGCGGCGGAGATCGAGCGCGTCCTCGGGATCGATGCCGGGAGCATCCTGCGCATCTCGGCCAAGACCGGTGAGGGTGTACCCGAACTGCTCGACTCGATCGTGTCCCTGGTACCCCCGCCGAGCGGCGACGCGCAACGCCCCCTTCGAACATTGATCTTTGACTCCTCCTACGACCAGTACAGAGGAGTCGTCAGCTCCGTACGCGTGATGGACGGCGTGCTGCGCTCGCATGCACGAGTCCGGTACATGCAGGCGGGCTCGGTACAGGAAGTGGAGGAAATCGGGGTTCGCACCCCCGATCCCGTCCCGGTGGACGAGCTCGATCCAGGCGAGGTCGGCTATCTGATCGCCGGCATCAAGGACGTCGCCCGAGCCCGTTCCGGTGAGACGGTCACCGACGCGGCGAGACCCGCACCCGAGCCGTTGACTGGATATCAAGACCCGAAACCGATGGTCTTCTGCGGGCTGTACCCCATCGACGGCGACGAGCTCACCGAACTGCGCGAGGCGCTCGAGCGCCTACGGCTGAACGACTCGAGCTTTACCTACGAGCCTGAGTCCTCCGGCGCTCTCGGCTTCGGTTTCCGTTGCGGTTTTCTCGGCCTGCTGCACATGGACATCGTGCGCGAGCGCTTGGAGCGCGAGTTCGACCTGTCGCTCATCGCCACCGCCCCTTCGGTGGCTTACGTGGCGCAGCTTGCCGACAGCCGGGAGGTTCGCTTCGACAATCCGAGCGAGATGCCCGCGGCCGGTGCACTGGACCACATCGACGAGCCGATGCTCAAGGTGACGCTCATCGTTCCCTCCGAGTTCGTCGGCAGTGTCATGGACCTCTGTCAGACAAGACGCGGAGAGCTCGACAGGATGGAGTACCTGTCCCCCGAGCGCGTGCAGCTCGTGTATCGTATTCCGCTTGCCGAGGTGGTCGTAGGCTTCTTCGACCAACTGAAGAGCCGGACGAAAGGCTACGCGAGCCTCGACTACGAGCCTCACGGGTATCAGACCGCCAACCTTGTCAAGGTGGACCTGTTGATCAATCATGTTCCGGTCGATGCCTTTTCCACCGTGGTCCACCGCTCCCAGGCCGAGGCGTACGGAAAGCGGATGACCGAGAAACTGCGAAAGCTCATTCCACGGCAGCTCTTCGACGTGCCCATCCAGGCCGCCATCGGCGGGCACGTCGTCGCCCGGGAGACGGTGAAGGCCATGCGCAAGGACGTGATCGCCAAGTGCTACGGCGGGGACGTCACCCGCAAGCGCAAGCTCCTGGAACGTCAGAAGGAGGGGAAGAAGAAGATGAAGTCGATCGGGCGGGTCGAGGTTCCCCAAGAGGCTTTCATCTCAGCTCTCCGGCTCGAAGATTGAGGCCGGAGGCATATGTGGGTGAGCCGTGGTCGAGGCACCACGAGCGGATGGGCGGCCGAATTTGGACCGAGCGGAGCGCGCGGCATTCTTCGGCCGGAAGCGACCGCCGAGGCCGGGCCCGGGAGAAGGGGGTAGCACTCGGTAGAATCGAGTGCCAGGAACCCGTGAGCCGAAGAGCCGACAAGCAGCGATGATGCCATCGAAGATCGTTCCATCCAAAGAGGACACCGCGAAGAAGACGGATGACACGCTAGACGCGCGAAAAGCCGCCATCTTGAACGCGGTCGTGTCCGAGTACGTGGAAAGCGCGCAACCAGTGGGCTCGGCGCACGTGACCGGGACACCGGGAGTGGAGGTCTCATCGGCGACCGTGCGCAGCGAGATGGCGGCGCTCGAGAGCGAGGGTTATCTCGTCCAGCCGCATACCAGTGCGGGCCGGATCCCCACCGACAAGGGCTACAGGTTCTTCGTCGACCACCTGGCCCGTCCCGGATCGCTCGACGCAGGTAGGCGTCAGGAGGTTCGGCGCTTCTTCACCCACGTGCACGGCGAGGTGGAGGACCTCCTGGGACGCACGAGCGGCCTCCTCGCTCACCTGACCGACTACGCGGCCGTCGTCGTCGGTCCGGGACATGCGACGGCCACCATCCGGGCCGTGCAGATCGTTGGGCTCGGGCCGCGCTTGGCACTGCTCATGGTGGTGTTGTCGGACGGCGCCGTCGAGAAGACGACGTTGGAGCTTCCCGGCGACACGGCAGAGAGCGTCTTCGCTGCGGCGGCGGCTCACATGACTGCCTACCTGCGGGGTTGCACCCTCGCACGCCTCGGCAACATGCCCGCCACGGGCGACCCTTCACTCGACACCGTGATCGGCTTCGCCGAGGAAGGATTGTCGGAGTTGTCGGCGTCGAAGGAGCCCGAGCACGTGTTCGTCGGGGGCTCGTCTTCCATGGCGTCGGCCTTCGATGCAGTCGATTCCGTGCGCTCGGTGCTGTCGATCCTCGAGCAGCAGCTGGTGGTGGTGGAGCTCATCGAGGACATCTTGGACCGCGGGCTGTCGGTGGCGATCGGGGCCGAGCACGGCTTCGAGCCCCTTGCCTTTTGCGCGCTGGTCGTGGCCCCGGTGTCAGTGGAGGGTGAGACGGCCGGTACCATCGGCGTGCTCGGGCCCACACGTATGCGATATCCCCGAGCGCTGGCAGCCGTTCAGATGGTGGCTGATCAGCTCGGAGAGCACTTGGGTGGTTCGCTCGCCCCCGTGACCCTGCAAATGCACTCCTCGGTCGAGCGTGCATCGAAGGATCCGGCATCGAAGGATCCGGCATCGGGAGATACGAGGCCCTCTGGAAGCTCTTCACATCAACGCGCTGGGAAACGTCGCGCGAAGGGTGGTGCGACCGCTGGCCGCTGACTACTACGCGCTGCTGGGTGTCGGTCCCGATGCCTCCGACGACGAGATCAAGCGCGCCTACAGGCGTGTCGCGCGGGAGCTGCACCCCGACTCGACCGGGGGAGACCCTGCCGCCGAGGCGCGCTTCAAGGAAGTGAGCCAGGCCTACGAGGTCCTTCGCGACCGCGAACGGCGAGCCCGCTACGACCGCTACGGTCCCGACCAGATGGGTGCGGTCCCCGGTGACCCGTTCTTCGGCTCCGGCCTCGGGGGGCTCTTCGACGTCTTCTTCGGCGGAACCATGAACGGCGGCGCGCGCCGATCTGGTTCGATGCGCGGCGCAGACACTGAGGTTGTCGTAGACCTCACCCTCACCGAGGCTGTGTTCGGTACCGAGCGAAACATCACCGTCGAGGTGGCGGTGGCTTGCGAGACATGCGGTGGCTCGGGGGCGAGGCAGGGCACCACCGCTATCCGGTGCCCCGAGTGTGACGGCGCTGGAGAGCTGCGCCGCGTCCGCCAGTCGATCTTGGGCCAGGTGATGAGCACCGCACCGTGCAGGCGATGCCAAGGGGTGGGAGAGGTCGTCCCATCCCCGTGCCCCGATTGTCGGGGGGAGGGGCGCAGAGTCGAGAGCCGTACGTACCCGGTGGAGGTGCCGGCAGGCGTCGACCATGCGTCGACGATGCGCATGTCGGGTCGGGGCGCGGCCGGATGGCGCGGCGGCCCCGCGGGTGACCTCTACGTGCACCTTTCGGTGCGCGAGGACGAGCGTTTCGTGCGTTCGGGCCTCGACCTGCACGCGCAGCTGCACGTATCGATGATCCAGGCGGCCCTGGGAGCCACTGCGGCCTTCTCGACGCTCGACGGTGAGAAGACGCTGCCGATCCCCGCAGGGACCCATACCGGCCACGTGATCCGCGTGCGTGGCCACGGCGTACCCCACGTGGGTGGGCGAGGACGCGGGGACCTGCTGGTAGAGGTGGTGGTGGACACGCCTACGGGTCTCACCAAGACGCAGCAGGAGATGCTTCGTCGCATAGCGGCCGAGCGTGGCGAGCAGATCGCCCCACCCGACGAGGGGCTCATGGCGCGCCTGCGCTCCACCCTCGGCTGAGGAACACCTTGTCCGTTCCTGTTCGCCGGGGCGGGGTTCGAGGTCCGGCCGCCGTGCGGGCCGCGGCCCAGGTCTTCGTTCCCGACCTGGCCACGCTCGAGGTGGCGGCCGACGACGCTCGCCACCTGGCGGAGGTCCTGCGACTCCGACGAGGTGAGGCCGTGGTCGCGTGCGACGGTGCCGGGAGCTGGCGCACGTGCCGGTACACGGCCAGCGCAGATCCTTCGCGACTGCTCGAGGTCGACGGGGAGCTGTGCCGCGAACCTGCCTCCGAGACAGCAGTCGTCGTGGGGTTCGCCCCGGTGAAGGGCGAGCGGCCGGAATGGGTGGTTCAGAAGCTCACCGAGGTGGGAGTCGACTGCGTCGCCCTGGTGCGCTCGGCACGCGCCGTGGTGCGCTGGGACGACCGGCGCGAGGCGCGCGCCGTGAAGCGCCTACGGCGAGTCGCGCGCCAGGCTGCCGCTCAGAGTCGCCGCGCCTGGCTGCCCGAGGTGGTCGGTGTCGTCTCGCTGGCCCAGCTGCGAGCGCTCGTTGCGCCGGGTGTCCTGGCGCTCGCCGAGCCCGGTGCCGACCCTCCTGCCTGCGCCACGACCGCGGTGGCGGTGGGGCCGGAGGGTGGCTGGGAGGAGAGCGAGCTGGACTGCGCCGATCTGCTCGTGGGGCTCGGGCCGGGGATCCTGCGAGCTGAGACGGCGGCGGTGGCAGCCGGCTTGCTGATGTGTGCCCTGCGCGACGGCGCCATGGCGCCTCGTCTCGCAGCTGGTACCGTCGCCGGTCCGGCCGCTCGGGACGACCGCGAACAGGGTGCTTGCAATCACCACGCTGAGTGAGCAAGACTGTCTGTGTGCCCACGGGCTGGGGTCGGTCGATGGGCACTCTGTGCTGCCGGCCGGTTCGCTGGGCGTACAGCAGGAGTTCCTGAAGTACCGGGAGGTCTAGCAGGGGGGCGCGTGCGCTGCCCTGAGCGAGGGATCGGGAGCCATGGCCAACCAGACGGTGTTGCCGGAAGAGGACGAGCAGGAGGAATTCG
>JBELAS010000058.1:0-7580 GCA_049508615.1 Acidimicrobiales bacterium | reverse complement strand
GGAACCGCCGTCGGTCGAGTAGAGCGCTACGCCGACGAAAGAGGTCCCGGGATCCCCCACCGCCACGCAGTCGCTAGTAGAGGCGCACGACACCGAGTTGAGGTAGCTCACCCCGTTCGGGAGGGTGCCTTCGCTCCAGGTGGAGCCGCCGTCGGTCGAGTAGAGCGCGAGACCGGCGTTGGAGGTCCCGTACCCCACCGCCACGCAGTCGCTAGTAGAGGCGCACGACACCGAGTTGAGGGAGCTCACCTCGCTCGGGAGGGTGCCGTCGCTCCAGGTGGAGCCGCCGTTGCTCGAGTAGAGCGCGAAGCCAACCAAAGAAGTCCCGTTGAAGTAGTACCCCACTGCCACGCATTTGCTAGTAGAGGCGCACGACACGGCGCTGAGGGAGCTCACCCCGCTCGGGAGGGTACCCGCGCTCCACGTGGAGCCGCCGTTGCTCGAGTAGAGCGCTACGCCGACGAACGAAATCCCGTTGACGGAAGAACTCTCGCTGAAGTAGTACCCCACCGCCACGCATTTGCTAGCCGAGACGCACGAGATCCCGCTGAGGGAGCTCACCTCGCTCGGGACGCTGCCAGCGTTCCAGGTGGAGCCGGCGTCGGTCGAGTAGAGCGCGGTGAGGCCTCCTACTCCCAGTCCTACTGCCGCGCAGTCGCTAGTAGAGGCGCACGACACCGAATCGAGGGAAATCACCCCGCTCGGGGGGGTGCCCTCGCTCCAGGTGGAGCCGCCGTCGGTCGAGTAGAGCGATACGCCGACAGAGGAGAGCCCGACGTCGTATTGCCCCACCGCCACACAGTCGCTAGTAGAGGCGCACGACACCGAAGCGAGGTCGTTCATCCCGCTCGGGAGGGTGCTCTCGCTCCAGGTGGAGCCGCCGTCGGTCGAGTAGAGCATGGCGCCGACGTTGAATTGCCCGTTGTAGTAGTCCCCGATCGCCACGCACTCGCTAGTCGAGGCGCAGGACACCGAATCGAAGGAATTCATCCCGCTCGGGGGGGTGCCTTCGCTCCAGGTGGAGCCGCCGTCGGTCGAGTGGAGCGCGACGCCGACGTTGGAGGACCCGTTGAAGTAGGACCCGACCGCCACGCAGTCGCTCGTCGAGGCGCACGACACCGAATCGAGGGAAGTCACCTCGCTCGGGAGCGTGCCCACGCCCCAGCTAGAACCACCGTCGGTCGAGTAGAGCACTTGCGGATAGAGCGGTTGCACCCGATCGGTGTTCACGGATCCCACCGCCACGCAGTCGCTCGTCGAGGCGCACGACACCGATTGGAGGACGCCCGTGAGCAGCGGGTAGCTCGTTGACAGCTGCCAAGCCGACGTCTGCGCCGCCGCGGCCGTAACACCGTAAGGGGCTACGACTACGAGCCCGCTCGTCGCCACCATCGTGAGCAGAGCGCTGGTCAAGAGGGCCATTCGCCGGAAGCTACGGTGCCATCGGCCGCCCTCGATCCGTCGCCTTTCCCCCCGTGGCAGCGGGGGCCCTGAGACGAACCTCCTGTGGTAGCCACGGCCGGTAGCCGGTGTTGTTGCTGCGCGCCCGCTGAGTATCCGCCGCATTCGTGGGCCTCCTCCGCCGAGATGGTCAGCTCACCGAATCACCGGCAAACGACACCGGTGGAAGGACAAATTAGCAGAAACCCGTGTATTCAACAACATCTTCACAAACGTGTAAATAGAGCCGTAGCTGCTCCATTCGCAGTCGCTTCCCCGCAGCGGGTCCTGATCGGCACGACTCTGCGCCGTTCGGGCTGGTCCGCTGCACGGCGAACCCCGAGGACCTCCCTCCATCGGTGATCCAGGACGGTTCGCGAAGCTCACCTTTTACATCACCATCGTTCCCCATTTACGAGGCACATTCGCGGGTCCTCAGCACAGCTATCACCACCCCCCCACCAGGGAATCGGACCGGGGAAGGTCCGCGGTACTGGGGGCCGGGCGCAGATTGCGGCCGCGGGGCTGAGCAAGCCCGTGTTGCTTGTCGCCGCATGTCTGAGCATGCTTCTACGTGCCGAGAAGGTGACAGGCACACCCGGAAACCCAAAGTCACGCACCACGAGAGGCAGAAGGAGTCACCGATGCGCTGGATTCTCCCCGACGATCGCCTTCCCGAGGCGTGGTTCAACGTCCTACCCAGTCTCCCCGCTCCGCTCCAGCCGCCTTTGCACCCGGCAACACGCGAGCCGGTCGGTCCCGACGACTTGGCCCCCCTGTTCCCGATGGCGCTGATCGAGCAAGAGATGACGGGCGCGCCATGGGTCGACATCCCCGGAGAGGTGCTCGACGTGCTGCGGGCCTGGCGCCCCACTCCCCTCGTACGGGCACGACGCCTCGAGGAGGCTCTGGGCACTCCTGCGCGCATCTATTACAAGGACGAGTCGGTGTCACCCGCAGGCTCCCACAAGCCGAACACCGCCGTGCCGCAGGCCTTCTACAACAAAGCCGAGGGAATCTCACGCCTGGCGACCGAGACGGGCGCCGGCCAGTGGGGCAGCGCTCTCGCCTTTGCCTGCTCGCGGTTCGCGCTCGAATGCAAGGTCTACATGGTGCGCGCCTCGTTCGAGCAAAAGCCCTACCGGAGGGTGATGATGGAAGTGTGGGGCGCCGACGTGGAGCCATCTCCCGTCGACGAACCCGGGCACCCGGGCTCCCTCGGCTCCGCCATCAGCGATGCTGTACGCGACGCGGCCCCGCGCGAGGACTCCCACTACTCACTCGGCTCGGTCCTGAACCACGTCCTTCTGCACCAGACCGTGATCGGCCTGGAGGCCAAGGAGCAGCTGGCGCTGGCCGGGGAGGAGCGGCCGGACATCGTGATCGGCTGCTGCGGCGGAGGGTCGAACTTCGCGGGCATCTCCCTCCCCTTCGTGTCCGACAGCGACGTGGAGCTTCTCGCCGTCGAGCCGTCGTCGTGCCCCACCCTCACCGAGGGGCGTTTCGACTACGACTTCGGCGACACGGCCGGGATGACCCCGTTGCTCGCCATGTACACCCTGGGCCACGACTTCATCCCGCCCTCGATCCATGCCGGTGGGCTCCGCTACCACGGCGACGCGCCCATCATCTGCAACCTCGTTCAGCACGGACGCATGCGGGCCTCGGCGTACCCGCAGGGAACGGTGTTCGAGGCCGCGGTGCAGTTCGCCCGCACAGAGGGGACGATCCCGGCTCCCGAGACCGCGCACGCCATCCGCGCCGTCGTCGACGAGGCCCTCGCCGCCAAAGAGGCGGGTGAGGAAGAGGTGATCCTGTTCTCGTACTCGGGGCACGGTCTGCTGGACCTCGGTGCCTACGACGACTACCTACACGGGCGGATGATCGAGGCCTGAGCTGCCAAGAACCAGAAGGCGAGCGGCACGGGTCGAGCTCTCAGCGCGCTCTCTAGGTGGCCCCGTGAACCTCGGCGCGCCACTCGCCGCTCAGGTGGACTCTGCTCAACGCGGTGCCGGCTCGTAGCAGCCACGCGAGCTCCTGCGCATGTCCCGTACCGGCGGGCGCGAGCACGACCAGTCCCCGCCGCGGGTGGTCCTGCACGGCGCGCCAGCCCTGAGGGAGCGACACACCGAGCGAGCCCAGGTGCGCGAGCGTCTTCGTACCGGCCGAGTGCTGCACGCCCAACGAGTCGGACTCCACTCCGCGGCGACCCGCCTTGCCGGCCACCCAAGTGCAGATCGGGACGTCGTGGACCGCTGTGGAGAACAGCATGTCGAGCCCGGTGGGCGGGGGTGGCTCGTCGTCGGCGGGCAATGCCGGGCGCAAGTTCACCCATCCCCGGTGCATCTCGCCGAGCCGGTCCATCTGCTCGACGACCATCCCCGGCTCCTCGACGCGGAACTCGAGCACGCTCTTTTGCCTTGCCATCATGAGGAGAGCCTTCTCTCGTTGCCTGTCTGCTTGCCGGTGCTTCCCGTACGGCGATTACTTGCCGTATCGCCTGTACTGCCCGTACTTCCCGTGCTGCCCGTGTTACCCGTACTACACCTGTTGCCCGGAGTGGTTCTCGCCCTGAGCGAACGGCACTCCGTCGAAGCGGTCGACGGTGGCGAACTCTTCGACCGGCAGCCTCTTCAGGCGAGTGGGCTGGTGCGACGGGCGGCCGAGCGCTATCAGAGCGGCCACCGCCACGTGCTCGGGCACTCCGAGAAGCTCGCGAACCTCGGGCTCGCGCCGAGTCGCCATGGTGGTCATCACGCCGCCCAGGCCCTCGGATCGCGCGGCCAGGAGCAGGCTCCAGGCGAACGGATAGACCGAGGCTCCGCCGACGAACGTGTAGCGGTCGAACCCGCGGTCGACGGCTGCAAGCTTGCGCAAGTCCGCCAGGAGCACGAGGAGCACAGGAACCTCCTCCAGGTGCTCCGCGAAACCACCCGGCCCCGCAGCAGCTTCGGCCGCCAGCGCCCCCGCCGTAGCGAGAGCGCGCCGCTCGGCCTGCTCGTCGGTGATCGGTGCCCAGGGGCACAGGCCCGCCGACACCTGGGCCAGGTACTCGTACCACCCCGACAGGTAACAGTCGCGAAGCTGGCGCCGAAGGAAGTGGTCGCGCACCACCACCACCTTCCACGCTTGGCGGTTGCCACCATTGGGAGCAAAGCGCGCCGTGTCCAACAGGCGGTATACGACCTCGTCGTCGACGGGCTCGTCGTGGAACTCTCGTGCCGCCCCTGTGGTGCGTAGTGTCTGAACGAGGTCCACGCGGGTCACCGACTGTTCGCGAACTCTTTGCCTTGCGTCGTCAGCCTCTCATCTGCGGTGTCCGAGCGAGGTCGACGCGGGGCAAGGCTACAGCTGGTGGTTCCCGACCTCACGCGAGGTTTCTCGGTACGCTCTCGGTGCGATGTCCCGGGCACGACCGCGGCACTGCGACCAGGCCGACCAAGACGCGATCCCCTCTACGACCAGGAGAGGAGCACGAACCCCGACATCTCTCGGACCCCGCCCGAAGGCGGCCGGCCGCTGGACCGGCGGGACACTTCCGGTGGCCTTGTCCTGCTCGGAGCGTCGACGACGGGTCCCGTGAGTCACGAGGTCACGGGACCCGACATGGGTGTAGGACTGATCTCTTGAGCGGCGACTTCACAGCGCTCCCCGACAACCTCGAGACCGCGCTGCCCCTCGAGCGTGGCGCCGCCTCTTCCGTGGCGCTCGAAGGCGTCACGAAGAGCTACGGCCCGGTGGCGGCGATCAGGGACCTGACCCTCGAGGCCCGAGCCGGCGAGCTCCTCGTCCTGCTCGGCCCCTCGGGCTGCGGAAAGACGACCGCTCTGCGACTGGTCGCCGGGCTCGAGGACCCTACGTCGGGCACCGTGCGGATAGGCGATCAGGTCGTGAACGACGTCGACCCGAGGGACCGCGACGTGGCGATGGTGTTCCAGAGCTACGCGCTGTACCCGCACCTGAGTGTCGCCCGCAACATCGAGTTCCCGCTGCGGTCGCGCCAGGTCCCCGCCGCCGAGCGCAGACAGCTCGTAGCGACGGTGGCCGAGAGCTTGCGCCTGAGCCAGCTCCTCGACCGCAAGCCCGGGCAGCTCTCGGGTGGCCAGCGCCAGCGCGTCGCGCTCGCGCGCGCGATCGTGCGACGCCCACGCGCGTTCCTGATGGACGAGCCGCTGTCGAACCTCGACGCGCAGCTGCGCGTGGAGATGCGTGCCGAGCTCGTCGAGCTGCACACGCGCCTCGACATCACGATCCTCTACGTCACCCACGACCAGGTCGAGGCCATGACGATGGGCCAGCGGATCGCGATCTTGAACGACGGCATGCTCCAGCAGCTCGACACCCCCGAAGCCGTCTACGACCGTCCGGCGAACGCGTTCGTGGCGGGGTTCATCGGCAGCCCCCCCATGAACATCCTCCGGGGGCGCCTCGTCACCGAAGGCGACACGGTGTATGTGGCCGTTCCGGGTGGCCGTGTCGCTCTGTCCCCACCTCTCGTGCGCACCGTGCACGACCGCGGGCTGCGAGAGGTGATCGTGGGCCTGCGCCCCGAGGCTCTGAGCTTGGACCCATCTGGGACGATCACGGCGGTGGTGAGCCTGGTGGAGATGATCGGCCACGAGCAGCACCTGGCGTTGCGTCTTGGGGGAGGCCAGCTCGTGTGGGTGCGCATGGGTCCTGAGGCGCCGCGCATGCGAACCGGAGAAGACGTCACCGTCGCCGCCACAGGGGCCCTACACCTCTTTCACCCCGAGACCGGGACGCGCATGGAAGTGGGGAGCTCATGAGTGGGAAGCACATGAATGGGGAGCTCATAGAAGTGGGGACCCCGCAGGCGCCCCAGAGGCGCCTCAGCCGTGCCCAACGCCACGCGGGGGTCGCGTACCTCTTCGTACTCCCGGCCCTTGTGATCTTCGGGGTCTTCGTGTTCTACCCGCTGGTGAAGACCGCGTACCTCGGGTTCTTCACCACTCCCCCGGCTCCGACCCTCCCGTCGCACTACGTCGGGCTCACCCAGTACCGCTCGGTGCTCGCCTCGAGCGACTTCCGAGAGAGCCTGTGGCGGACGGTGCAGTTCGTCCTATACACGGTGCCCGCCGGCATAGTGCTCGGGATCGCCCTGGCGATGCTGGCGAACCAGCGACTGCCAGGCATCCGGATCTTCCGGACCATCTACTCGTCGACGGTCGCCACGTCCATGGCCGTCGCCGCGGTGATCTTCTTCACGTTGCTCAACCCGCAGGTCGGCCTGCTCAGCTACTGGCTGGGCCACAAGGGGGGCAACGGCATCCTCCAGAGCACCTCACTCGCCCTCCCGGCGGTGTCGGTGGTGACGATCTGGCAGAACATCGGCCTCACCTTCATCCTGATGAGCGCCGCGCTGCAATCGGTGCCAGAGGACCTGCTCGAGGCGGCGCGCGTCGACGGCGCCTCGTCGTGGCTCAGGTTCCGCGCCGTGACGATCCCGCTCCTGTCACCCATGATCTTCTTCGCGGCGATCGTAGGGGTCATCGGCGGGTTCCAGGCCTTCGGGCAGATCGACATCCTGACCCAGGGCGGGCCGAACAACCACACCCTGGTCCTCATCTACGACATCTACCAACAGGCCTTCAAGTACGACAACACCGGCTACGCGGCGGTGCTGTCGGTGGCGCTGTTCGTGATCCTCCTCGTCCTCACGTTCGCTCAGTTCTGGTACTTCCAGCGAAGAGTCTTCTATGCGCGCTGACCCCCGCCACACTCGCCCGCCGGAGCCCCGCCGCCTGCGGACGACGTTCGCCCTGCGGCGACCCGCGGGGCGTGTCGCGCGCTACGCACTGCTCGTCGCCATGGCCGTCGTCGTGGCCTTCCCCATCTACATCACGGCGGTGAACGCCCTGCTGCCGTCCGCGCAGATCGGGGTGCGGCCACCGATCCTGTTCCCCACACATCCACAGTGGAGAACCTTCGTCACCGCGTTCAGCGAAGCGCACATGGGGATCTACCTGCGAAACAGCGCCATAGTGACCATCGGCATCACAGCGGCGCAGCTCGTAACCTCGGTCCTCGCGGCGTACGCCTTCGCCTTCATCCGTTTCCCACTGCGCGGGGTGATCTTCATGGTCTGCCTGGCCACCATGATGGTGCCGGCGGAGGCGACG
>JBELAS010000057.1:0-7668 GCA_049508615.1 Acidimicrobiales bacterium | reverse complement strand
CCAGTGGTCGAAGCCGTCGGTGCGAGTGCTGTGCCCGGCTGGGCGCACCGAGGAGACCAGGCGCCCCGCGACCACTAGAGCGTCGTCCCACCGCGTGCACCTCGTTACCGGAGACCATCGTGCTCGTTCGACGCCAGCGGGTATCTCTACCGTCCCGCTCGGGTCGTAGACGAAGCACGGCCCGTTGCCGAGCCGGGCTTGTGCAGTGGAGATCAAGACGTCGGGCTTGGTAGAGGTGGACACCACGGCTCCCGGGGCGGCCAGCACTGATGGCACCACCAGCGCTGTGGTCTTACCCGATCGAGGCGGGCCGAGGACGAGCACCGATTGTTCTGGCGGTGCCCACACGGGTCCGAATTTCCCCGTCCCCAGGTAGAGCCCGTACCCGGCGGCGCGCGAGGCACTCCTGATTGCTCCAAGTGCTTCGATCACGCTCATGTTGCCGTGCGGCGTATTTGACGCGCAAAACCTGGCGCCGTCAGCGGCGCCACCAGTCGCGTCCACTCAGGACGGAAGACCCGGATTCCTCTCGCCGACGCGCAGCGTACCCACGCGCCGAGCAGATTTCGCGGATCCTCACCGCCCGACGCGGCTCGCGGGTCGTGGATACGCCTTGCTCGCAAGGCATGGACCTCGCCTATGTGGGGTCCGAGAGTAATGGTGATCTCGACGCGCGAATTGCCTTCATCGAAGGTCGGCGTGTCGATGGCGATCATCTGATAGCTCCCGTCCGGCAGATGCTGCATCGAAGAAAATCCTTGTAATGGCTGTGACTTTCGCCCATTCCAACTGACACTGCACGTGCCATGGGCGCAACGATAAGCGAGTCTCCTTGCACCGTTCCTCGCACCGTTCCTCACTGGCGTCCTCACCCGACGGCGAGCCACAGAGGCGAGAATGCTTGACTTTTGCGCGAAAACCCTCTGTGATTAGTGAGATTGCATTTTATCGAGGAGGTGCGGTGAACAAGTCGGAGCTCATCGATGCCGTCGGCAAGACGACATCGTTGACCAAGAGCGAGGCAGATGAAGCGGTCAACGCGTTGATCCGTGCGGTCGCGAGCGAACTGAAAGCTGGGCGACGAGTCGTGGTTGCTGGATTCGGCAGCTTCAACCCGACCCGCCGTGGTGCGCGGATGGGGCGCAACCCTCAAACGGGGGCCCCTGTGGCCATAGCAGCCTCTCGCGGGGCGCGGTTCGCGGCGAGCGCGATGTTGAAGGACATCCTGAACGAGAAGGCCCCTCTGCCCGAGCTGAAGTCTTTGACGCCTTCGGCAAGGGCGTTAAAGGCCCGCAAGTCCGCCAAGACCTCCAGAGTGGCGAAGAAGGCGCCCAAGAAGGCCGCCAAGCGGACCCCGGCGAAGAGGGGCACGAAGAGGGCGGCGAAGAGACCGGCGAAGAGACCGGCGAAGAAGATCGTCAGGCGGGCCCCGGCCAAGAAGGCCGCGAAGCGCGCCCCGGCGAGAAAAGCAGCAAAGCAATCGGCCAGAAAGGCCGTCAGGCGTGTTCCGGCGAGGACATCGTCGCGACGCGCCCCGGCGAGAAAAGCGGTAAAGCGATCGGCCAGAAGGCCGTAAGGAGGGCGTCTACGATGCCAGTCAAGAGAGCAAGGAAGAGCGCGAAGCGGGCGACCAAGCGGGCGCCGGCGCGGAAGGCCGCGAAGCGGGCGACCGCGAAGAAGGCTGCGAAGCGCACCGCGACCAAGCGGGCTCCTGCACGCAAGGCCGCGAAGCGGGCCACGAAGAAGCGGGCCACGAAGAAGCGGGCCACGAAGAAGCGGGCCACGAAGAAGCGGGCTCCTGCACGCAAGGCCGCCAAGCGGGCCACGAAGAAGCGGACCACGAAGAAGCGGGCGACCAAGCGGGCTCCGGCACGCAAGCGGGCCACGAAGAAGGCTGCGGTGTCCGAGGTTCCGGCGAAGCGTGTCGTTTCGCGTCGCGTGACCCGGCGTGCACCTGTGCGTACGACGACAAGGCGGCGCACGGCCAGGTAAGTAGGTTCAGGACTGCCGGAAGGTTCCGGCGTCGCACGACGAGAACGCACGAGGGGCCGGAAGGTCCCTCGTGCGCGTCGGGGCGCTTGCTTATCCGTGCATGCTCTCGAGTGAGCGAGCGAGACTCGTAGGAATGTCCGACGGAATGTCGACGTCCCATGCAAGATCAGGTTCTCGTATCACCCGGACAGGTAGTCCGAGCCTTCTTGCCTCGGCACTGTGGCGGGCGAAGGACCCCCGGCCGTAGCCGAAGCGGAAGGGCGAGCCCGCAGGCAGGCACAGCACGTTCGTGCCGTCCTCTCGCCTGTCCGGCACCAGGGTCACTCCGCTGAACCCGGTCAGATGCTCGAGGCCATGTGCCAACGGCAGGTCCGCATGGGCGACCACGACCTCGCTGGCCCCCGCTCGAGCGAGCCTCGTCACTCCCGCCTCGACTGCACCGTTCAAGCCCCGTCCGGGCTCGATCAGGACGATCGCCGAGCACGCGCCCGCCCACTTAGCCACGTCCTCGTCGTCGCACACGACCGCCACCGGGAGCGGGCGAGCGGCCGCGAGGACATGCTCGGCCATCACTCGTGCCAGCTCGGCGCGCCGCAAGGGATCCAGTGACACCGCGAGGCGCTCCTTCGCCTGAGAGAAGGCCTTCACCGGCAGGAGGACCACGCTGCCGCTCAAGGAGGGCAGGGATGGTGCCGTGCTCACAGGCGCGAGTGTAAGCCGACACGGGAGTTCCGTGCCGTCGTAGCCAGACCTAGGGTTGATGCGTGAAGGTTCCAGAGCACTCGGACAGCGAGTACGCCGGCGTCGAGCGCTTCGATTCTCCGGTTGCGAGGTCCGATGCGGCGCACGCCGAGGCACTGAGCAGAGTCCGTGACTTCCTGCGCGAGCACGGGGTCTCCGAGGAGGAGATCGCCCGGGCACAGGCGGAGGACCTCCTCGACTTGCTGACGGTCGACCGTCTGTTGGTGCCGAGCGCGATCCGCTACTGCGAGGCCGAGGTGTCCGAGCGAAGCGGTATGCCCGTCGAGCTTTCGCGCAGGTTCTGGCGGGCACTCGGGTTCCCCGATCCCACGCCCGACGACAAGCTGTTCACGGATCTGGACATCGGGGCGATCCAGCTCCTCGAGAGCATGGTCGAGCTCGGTGTCGCCGACGTCGAGACCTTGCTCCAGCTCGCGCGCGTGGTGGGTTCTTCCATGGCGCGTATTGCGGATGCCGAGATCTCGGCGGCCATGCTTGGCATCTCCGTTGCCCCTGACTCAGGGGACAGTGTGGAGGCCGCTGACCGCTTCGCACGAGTGGCCGACCAGACTCTGCCTGCCCTGGGGCGTCTTCTGGAGTTCGTGTGGCGCCGGCAGTTCCAGGCCGCCGTCAGGCGCGCCATGCTCCTGCGCAGCCGCGGGGAGAGCACGACTCTCCCGGAATTGTGCGTCGGGTTCGCGGACATGGTCGGTTTCACCATGCTCAGCCAGCAGCTTTCGGAAGAGGAGCTGGCTCTATTGGTGAGCAGGTTCGAGGATGTCGCTCACGATGTGGTCACCTCTCGCGGCGGGCGAGTGGTCAAGATGATCGGCGACGAGGTCATGTTCGTGACGGAGTCGACCACAGCGGCGGCGCACATCGGCCTGGGATTGGCGGAGACCTATGCCGACGACAAGTTGCTCTCGGATGTCCGCGTGGGTTTGGCTGTCGGGCCCGTGCTCGTCCAGGACGGCGACTACTACGGCCCGGTGGTGAACCTGGCCAACCGTCTGGCTGACATCGCTGCTCCCGGCAGCGTCCTCGTGACCGACGAGTTCCACGCCGCCTTGTTGGAGGAACTGCCACAGGTCCGCCAGAACAGGCGATCTGTGCGTCACAAGGGCAGCAGTCACGACGAGGACACCCACCCTGCCCGTGGTGGTGGGACCGCGTTCGGTGAGGAGTCCGCTGGAGCAAGAGCGGAGAGGTTCGCGTTCAGCTCTCTACGTCCGCGCGCGGTCAGAGACGTGGGCCGGGTGCAGCTGTGGTCGTTGTACCGTCAGGGCGCCGAGCATCTCAGGTCCGGTCATCGCCAGCAGCGCAGGTGGGAACGTCTGTCGGAGGTCATGCGCGAACTCGACGAGCTGCGTGAGCGCGGCGAGAAGCTGATCGCGAGCGAGCTGCGTGTCGCCACCAAGATGGATGCAGGTTCTGCACCGCCGGTCGCAGGGGAGACAGCTAGCCACTCAGGTGCCAGGGGCGCACAAGGTGTTCCGGACGCACGAGATCTCTCAGGGCTCGGGGGACCGAAAGGTCGCGATGCCGAAGGGCCGGAGCGAGAAGGACCCGTCGAAGGTGGAGACGGTCCTTCCCCTCAGGTCGACTAGCCAGCCGGAGCGGTCGGCCACCCGGACCGTGGTCTGGTGGTCGGTGGGGTTGAAGACGCGGGCCTCGAGCCCGCCGGCCACGCGACGCACTGCGGACACCTGCGCGCCTTCGATTTCGAGCGCGCTACCGGTGGGCTTGCGCCATCCACCACCTGGTGCGTGCAGGACCTCGAGGGGCAGGAGAGCCTCGTCGGCCATGGAGTAAGGGTCATCGCAGGAAATGCACACGTCATAACGTGCCTCGATTGCACGCCCTACGAGCTGTAGCCCTTCGACCGCAGTGATCGGACCGGCCGGCAGCGGACGATATGCCATGCCTAGACGCGAGAGCATGCCGGTGGACCGCAAGAGCGTGAGGGCAAGGGTGCGGGCGCGCTGGCATCCACCGACCTCCTCGACGTCGACCAGCTCGTACTCCATGACGCCGTCGTGGACGACGGTCAGGCCGCCGGCGCTGACGAAACGCCGGGAGCAGAACGTGGGCAGCCCTCGTTCGTCGGGCCGGCCCTCGGTCTCCAACCCGCGACTTACGACCGCGAACGCGCACTCCGCCTCCGAGTGCGTCGCCGGGCTCGGCAGAGGCAGGTGCACGCGCAGGCGATGGTCGCGCGATGGGTTCACGAAGCTCGTCGTCACGCGCACGATACGCTCGTCCGCGCGTATCTCGAGAGCAGTGGAGACATCCACGGTGCGTTCACCGCTTCGTGCACGTGTGATGTCGTCGACACGCTCAGGCCACGTGTAGCGCGAGACGATAAGCATCCGGGCCCGCACCGGGCCGCTCTCGGTGACGGTCACGCTTACGCGATCGGGGGCGTCGACCAGACGATCGGAGAGGGGGGGCGAGTAGTTGTACGAGTCCCCGTGGTCGCCCCCGTCGATCAACCTGCCGAAGCCGCGCAAGCCGTCCACGGCGAAGGTGCCGTCGGAGGGATCCATCTCCACGGTCACCAGGCCATTGCGCATGACGACGGTCGCTGAGCCGGTCGTCGACCCGGGAGCCTCCTCGATCGTCACCGGGTGCGACAGCGTGGCGGGCGCGCCTGGCTTCCAACCCAGGCCCGGCACCGGCGCTACTCGAGCGAGCACCCGCTGTGTGGGCGGTTGGTCGAGGCGTACCCGAACCACCGAGTCCGGCCGTGCTCCGAGCCTCGTGTAGAGGTCCTGCTTGATCGTGGAGATGGGTACGTCGAATCGCTCCTCGGTGCCGAAGCCGATCGTGATGTCGATCCCGGTGTCATCCTCGGACACGACGATGCTCTGGATCCAAGTGTGGGTGTCGATCTGGCTCCCGTCGGGGAGCATGCCGAGGATGGTCCGCACCGTTGCCGCGTCGAGGGTCAAGGCTCCGAGCCCACGCGGTATCCCGAAGACCCCGGGATCCTCCGGCAGAGGCTGTGTGCCCGGGGGCGGAGTGTCGCCGTGAACCACGATCTCGACCACCCCGCCTCGTGGGCGCGGTGAGGGGTTCACCACGACCACGCCCGGTTCGGCCAGCGACCGGGCGAACGTTTTGAGAGCCTGCTCCGCCAGGCCCTGGCCGATCTGGCAAGCCTCGGCGTAGCGTTCGAGAACGGCGTCTGTGACGTCGTCCACCGAGCAGGCGCAGACCGAGTCGTGGGCGGCGTTGCGCACCATCTGGGTCCAAGCCAGCTCCAGCAGCCGGCCGGGCCACCGCTCTGGTGGGAGGAACAGCGCACAGAACGGCTCCGCCCGTCTCTCCAGGGCGCGTTCTGCAGCGGCCGCCCGTCGCTTCACGTCGACCCGGTTCGACGCCACGCCCATTAGCACGTTGGCCCTCGCCCCGGAGCGGAGCTCTCCCCTCCATCGAGGCAGTCCCTCGTTCGTGGCGCTCTCGAGGTAAGCGGCGAGGGAAGTGACCTCGAAGGCGTAGTCCTCCTGAAGGTCGTTCGCCTCGGCGACCACCCGGCCGAGCCATGGCTGGGGTTCCTGGTGGTCCGTGCCGTCCATGAACAGCATCCCGTCGAGCAGGAAGCTCGAGACCTCCCTCTCGTGGTCCGATATGCGTCGCACGAGCGCCTTGGCGTCATCGGGGATGGAGGCTCCGTTCGAGTACCCGGCGACCAGGTACTCGGCTCTTACGCTGGAGGTGTCGGGCGCCTCCCAGTGGAAGGCGCTCCGGTCGATGACTGAAGGGACGCCGCGCCACACCACCGCGTGCTCGAATCCCGCCTGTCGCAGCAGCTGCGGCATCTGGGCCACGTGGCCGAACATGTCTGGTAGGTAGCCGACCTCCATGACCTTGCCGAAGGCAGCGCCGCGAGCCATGCCCATCTGCAGGTCTCTGATGATCGTCTCACCGGAGACCAGGAACTCGTCCATGAGGATGTACCAAGGGCCTATCGTGAGACGACCCGCCGCGACGAGAGCGCGGATGCGGTCCTCGGCCTCGGGACGCACCTCGAGGTAATCGTCGACGACGGCCATCTGGCCGTCCAACAGGAAAGTCGTGTAGGAGGGGTCGCGCTCGAGCAGTTCCATGAGGCCGTCGAGCAGGTGGACCAGGCGGAGGCGGAAACTCTGGAAGGGTTCGTACCACTCTCGGTCCCAGTGCGTGTGGGGCACGATGGACACGCGCCGCTGGCTCATGTGACGAGGCTATAGGTTGGGTCGGTGCGCATCGTCTTCGGCACGGACTCCAACTGCGCGCTGTCTAGCGCGGTGCGCGACGCCCTCGAAGAGCGCGGGCACGAGGTAGTGCAGGTGGCCGCAGGGGAGGAGTGGCCGGAAGTGGGCCGCGCCGTCGCTCGGGTCGTGGTGTCGGGCGGGGCCGAACGGGGCGTGGTGTGCTGCTGGACCGGCACCGGGGTGACCATCGCTGCCAACAAGGTCGCCGGTGCACGCGCCGCGCTGTGCACCGACGCTACGACCGCGGAGGGGGCCAGACGGTGGAACGACGCGAACATCCTCGCCTTCGGGCTCCGGCTCACCTCCGAGGAGGTGGCGCGCGAGATGCTCGACGCGTTCTTGTCGACGGAGCCCGACGCGTCCGAGCGCGCCGCGATATCACGCGTAGAGGGTTAGAAGCAACCTGCGGCGATAGCCACCTTCGGTATGCTCTCGACGATAGAACCGGAGGCGATGGCCGCCCTGTGCCAGAGCCCCCGGCGTGACGAAGAGGTCAACTACCAGGTGGCAGCCATGGAGGCGGGCGCCTATGGGCGTGCACGGATCAGCAGGCGTGCCGTCTCATCTCGATCGTCTCATCTCGATCGTCGAATTGACGATGCTCCTGCCTCCGTGTGATCCACCGTCCGGCAGGTTTCGTGGAGCTCGGCAGCGAGCGCGACCTCTGTCATGATGCGCG
>JBELAS010000056.1:0-7762 GCA_049508615.1 Acidimicrobiales bacterium | reverse complement strand
CTGTACGGGTCCAGGGCTACATATGCGCCGGGAACTTCGATGCCGGACCTGGCCGACTCAGGCATATGTCCAGCCTACGATTCCAACCGACCGTTAAGTGCCTACATCACCCTCTGACCGAGGTGCGTTCCGAGCATGACCGTTGGCGGTCGACGACGCTGAGCGATAGCGCGCAGTTCCGTTCGCGGGCGATCATCCGGGGAGCAGCGTGTACCCGGCATTATTGCGGGCCGTCAGTCTGATGGCGATGCCTTCATGGGGTCTTCCGATGCCATCGTGGACGGAGGGCCCCTATTTCGCGTGAAGTGGAGAAGAGCCCGTCCATGGCGGGCACGACACGGAGTGCTCGCGTCCTGCGATAGCAGTGGACAACAGGGTCGTCGACGATTAAATTTAAAGGCGACTTCCGGCAGGCCAGGACGGCGAACGAATCATCAAGCAGGCCGGTGCATGGAGAAAGGCGGGTTCGATGACGTTCCATGGTGGAGTCTTTGCGCGACTGGTTCGGATTGCCGGGGTCTTCGTCCTCGGCGTCATCGGTCTGGTGTTCGCACCAGGGTTGAGCCGCCCTGCCGGGGCCGCCACCTCACCCCTTACTTGGTCCGCCCCCAGTAACATCGACGGGAGCAACCACAACTACTTCTTATCAGTCTCCTGTCCCTCGGCGTCGTTCTGTGTGGCGGTGGACTCTTCCGGCAACGCCTTCACCTGGAATGGCACGTCGTGGTCTACAGCCGATGATATCGACGGGAGCACTGTCCTCGCATGGGTCTCGTGTCCCTCGGCGTCGTTCTGCGCGGCGGTGGACTACTCCGGCAACGCCCTCACCTACAACGGCGCCTCGTGGTCCACAGCCGACGACATCGACGCGAGCGGCTACCTCGTCTCGGTCTCGTGTCCCTCGGCGTCGTTCTGCGTGGCGGGGGACGACTCCGGCAACGCCTTTACCTACAACGGCGCCTCGTGGTCCCCAGCCAATGACATCGACGGGAGCAACGCCCTCGACTCGGTCTCCTGCGCCTCGGCGTCGTTCTGCGCGGCGGTCGACAACGACGGCCATGCCCTCACCTACAATGGCGCCTCGTGGTCCACAGCCGATGACATCGACGGGAGCACTATCGTCAACTCAGTCTCCTGTCCTTCGGCGTCGTTCTGTGTGGCGGTCGACAACGACGACCACAATGGCCACGCCTTCACCTACAGCGGCGCCTCGTGGTCCACAGCCGACAACATCGACGCGGACACGTTCCTGACCTCGGTCTCGTGTCCCTCGGCGTCGTTCTGTGTGGCGGTGGACGCCTTCAGCAACACCCTCACCTACAACGGCACCTCATGGCTCATAACCAGAGACATCAACGGGAGCAAGGCCCTCAACTCGGTCTCCTGTCCCTCGGCGTCGTTCTGTGTGGCGGTGGACAGCTACGGCAACGCTCTTATAGCCACGCCTGCCGCTTATACCAGGAACGGTGCGTTCGTCGGCTCCGCCTACGAACACCTGCTTAGTCGCACACCCGACTCGGGCGGTCTCACCTACTGGGAGAACCAGCTCTCTAAGGGTCTGAGCCGAAACGCCGTTGCCGGCGCGATCCTCGCCTCGACCGAGTACGGAAGCGACCTCGTGAACGGCTATTACGAGACCTTCCTGGGACGCGCGTCCGAGACTACGGGTCTCATGTACTGGGTCGCCCAGCTGAACACTGGAGCCAAAGAAGAGTCGGTCCTAGCGGCGATCGTGGGATCGTCCGAGTTCTACGCTGGTTCCGGTGGTACTTCTGCCGGCTTCGTCACCGCCTTGTATACGAAGCTTCTCGGCCGCGCCCCTGAGTCTGCAGGTCTCACCTACTGGGAGAACCAGCTCTCCAAGGGTCTGAGCCGAAACGCCGTTGCCGGCGCGCTCCTCGGCTCGACCGAGTACAGAACCGACCTCGTGAAGGGCTACTACGAGACCTTCCTGGGGCGCGCACCGGACTCTGCGGGTCTCGCGTACTGGGTCGGTCAACTGAAGGCCGGAGCCAAAGACGAGTCGGTCCTAGCAGCTATCTTGGGCTCCGCCGAGTTCTACACGGACGCGACCACCTGATACTGCCCAAACGTCGCTCAGGGGGCCGGGAGTCGAGAGGTACGGGTCTTTGAGGCTCAGATGTGCTGGCGCAGTGGCGGTGCCCGTTCGGTGCAGGTGCCGAGACGGATAGCTTGACACTGGCGGGTTAGGGCCAGCTCAGCCCGCTAACCGTTAGCAGAAGCGGCGGTAACAGCAAGAAAGATGGTAGCCACCTGTATCTGTGGGTTCCGGTCGCAACGTATATTCGCGTGGCCCGGGCTGGATGTGCCGTCCTGCTCGGGGCGGCTACCGACATGACCGGCTCGGAAACGACGCCCACGTAGATATCCGGTCGGCTGCTTGTCGCTGACCAGGGACTCGGTGATAACCGAGGGGCCGCAACACCGGCAGTACCGCGCAGGGGGTGTGCGGTTATTGCTCAGTCGAAACCGGGTCATATCGATCCCCAAAAGGCCCCGTCCCTCCAGGCTTCACTGATGCCGCCGATCGCGGAATCTCCCCACCTTCGATCACCGAAATTCCCCAGTTGATGGCCGGGGTGGGCTTTCCCTGAGACTACTTCTCGGCCTTTGGCCTCACCCCCTTGCGGATGTTCTCGCTGCGGGCACGATGGGCTCGCATCCGGTAGCTATCGCCGTCGATGTTGAACACCACCGACCGATGTAGCAGTCGATCGAGCATGGCGGCGGCCACCATGGGGTCGTCGAAGATCTTTCCCCACGAGCCCACCCCGAGGTTCGTCGTCATGACGACGGAGGATTTCAAGTAGCGCTGGGTGATCACCTGGAACAGCGCGGCGGCCGCCTCTGAGGCAAGTGGCAGATAGCCCACCTCGTCGATGATGAGCAGGCGCGGTCCTGCGAAGAAGCGCATGGTGGTGGCCCACCGGCCTTCGAGCGCCGCCCGATGACAACGCGCCGCTAGATCTGCTGCGGTCGTGTAGTAGGTGCGATAGCCCGCCTCGATCGATGCCCGCCCGAGCCCGATGGCCAGCATGGTCTTTCCCACCCCTGGCGGCCCGATCAGGAGCACGTTGGTGGCGTCTTCTAAGAACCGCAGGGTGGCGAGCTCGTGCACGAGGGCCTTGTCGATCGACGGTTGGGCGTCGAAGTCGAAGTCGTCGATGCGCCAGGGCGCAGGCAGACAGGCGAAGCGCTCGAGTCCCGCCTGGCGACGGATCTCGGTGGCGGTGACCTCGACCTCGAGCAGGCGCGCCAGGAAGGCGCTGTGGCCGAGCTTGTGGGTGCGGGCGTGGTCGAGCTCTCCTGGGAGTGCTTCGGCGGCCGCCGCCATGCGCAGGTAGGCGAGATGTCCGCGAAGCGTCTGGTAGGTCGAGTCCTCGCTCATGGCAGTGTCTCGGTGATCTCGGCGTAGCGGCCGAGGTCGACGGTGGGTTCGCGCCCTTCGGTGCCGAGCAGGCGTGTTGCTTCGATGAGCGCTCGTGGCCCGGGGGGTCGATTGGCCTTTGTGTCACAGGGCGGTTTCGTGGTGAACGCCGAGAGCACGACGGCCTCGAGCGCCAGGTGGTGCTCGGTGCTTCTCACGAGCATCCCTGCACCTTGGGGCGCGAGGTGATGGCTGGCGAGTGGCGTGCCTGTTCGAGAGACGACCTCGAGCGTCTGGGACGACAGCCGATGGCGAAGCAGAAGTGTCATGCCGGAAAGTCCCGGGGGCACCGAGTAACGGTTCCCCCGAAACGCCACCGTGGCGTTGTCGGCAACCACCCGTTCGAGCACGACCGTGGCCGGGTAGCAGGCGACGGGCAACCCAGCCAGCGGTTCAGTCTCAGCGAGCTTCCCCACGGTGGTCTTGGTGCCGTCACGGTGTCGGCGCACGCGGGCGTCGCCAGGGCCGGCGAGGAACCGGTCCAGCGACAGTTGGGCTTCTTCGGGGGTCTTCGCGGTCATCGTCCGCCACCATCTGCCCGACACGAAGCGCACTGCCGACTCGACCGATCCCTTGCGATTGCCCCGTCGCGGTGGGCAGGGCTCGACGATGGCTCCGTAGTGCTTGGCCACCGGAGCGAAGCTCGGCTGGACATCTCGGGTCCCCGGGGTGATGACCGTGGCGAGGCGATCGGTGCGCCAGACGCGCGCCGTGCCTCCGAGTCGTCGCAGCACCTTGTCCATGGCCTCGACGAGATGGGCCTGGTCCATCGACTCGGCCAGTGCTCCTCTGGTGCGGCTCGAGTGCGGCAGCGTGCCGAGCAGCACGTAGGCGGTGGCTCCCCACGGGGCACGGCGGCGCTCGAACCAGTCCCACTGGATCTCCTCGCCTGCCGGGTGCTCGATCTCGATGCTGTCGCGGCCTTTGACGCCGCGACACGCTTCACAGTGCGGACGCAGCCCTCGCTCTCGGACCTGGCGGACGAAGTGCGGGTAGCTGCGTCCATAGCCGAGCGCGACGACCTCGTCGTAGAGGGCGCTGGCCCACAGGTGACGGTCGTCGTCGAATCGCGCACGGATGTAGGCCTCGTAGGGCGTGAGCGCGTCGGGCACCGAGCTCTTGCGCTGGCCCGCGACGCGTACGCCGGTCAGGTAGGCCCGGATGGTCTTTCGGTCGTGGCCGAGGTGCCGGGCGATGGCGGAGATCGTCCATCCCCGTTTCCTTAGAGCATCTGCTTCCACGTCTTCCCCTTGTGTGAGCATGCGGGGCGGGACCCCCTTCGGGCTGGATGGCTTTGACACCGCCAGCTTCGGAGGGGTCCCCCTCGCGTTGGTGGACCCTTGGGCCCAACCCGGCGCTCAGGGTGGGGAATTTCAATGATCAGCTCTGGGGAGATTCAAAAATCGCGGACACTGAGGCGCTCCCGCCCCCGGCAATCCAGGATGCGGGAGCATTAGAGTGTGATCCAAGAGCCGACGGCTATCCATGGCGAAAGGGCTGACCGTGCTCAGAACGATCCTCACCGTGGAGGTCCATGAAGCTTCAGCCTCAGGTATGGGTGTCTTCTTCCTGATCGTGTTGGGTTCCCTCGTCGTATCGATTTGGGCAATAGTCGATGCCGCTCGGACGCCTACTGAGGCTTTCCTGGCAGCGGGTTCCTCGAAGGGAATGTGGATCACACTGATCGCCCTGTTGACCCTGTTTACCTGCATCGTCGGCTGCATCTTGGCAATCGTGTACTTGACCTCTATCCGGTCAAGAGTGAGGGCTGTTCACCTCCGTTAGTTCCTCCGCCCGAGCGTGCATCTTCGCACCAAGCGCATTCGTCCTCTGCAAAGATGAGTGGGTCGCTTTGAGTGTGGGTACTCTGTAAGTGCCTAACCGGGTCCAACTCCGCGATGGCGGACGGCTCCGGGAGCGCATCTCGGGGATTCCGGTTGCTGTGGAGGCTGTCGCAGGAACATGGGACGGGCAGGTCATGGGTGTTTGAGACTTTGAGGCGAGGGGATCGATCCACCAGACTTATCAGGCGATCGACACCCTCCAGAGCTTGAGCACGTTGTGGGTTGCGCAGATGAGTCGCCACTCACTCTGAACGGCCGCCAGGCCGCGCCGCACGAATCTTCGGTAGCCCCGATTGGACTTGATATTGCCAAAGACAGGTTCGATGGCTGTCTGTCTTTTGCGCATGAGGGCATCGCTTTCGGGCGTAGCCAGCTTGGCTTCCATCTCGAGCAGAGCGAGTGTGGGATCGGGCAGGCCGCGGCGATGTCGCTGAAGGAGCTCGTGGGCCTTGTGGTATGAAACGCCCAGTTCGCGCGCCCCTTCACGAATCGTGATCTCGCCTTGGTCGACTCGTTCGATCACGGCGTGGCGCTGGTGTGGATCTGTGATGACCTCAGGTTCTGGGTCGCTCAGGTAATTCACAAAAGCGTTGCCCAGGTACCTATAGGAGATTCCCAGCTTCTCCGCTCCTTGGCGACGGGTGATCTTTCCAGACCGGATCTCTTCGAACACGAGGCGACGCTTCTCGGAGATCGGACGTCTTCGATTAAAGATGCCCCTGTTGTTGACCTTGATCAGGAGGTTTGCACCTAGCTCCGCGGTCGCGTTGGCGGTCGACCAGTAGCCAGCGTCGGCCACGATGGTTTGGGCCGGCTCTGCGCCCGCTTGGGCCAGCATGTCCTTCGCCGCTTGGGCAATGGGGAAGAAGTTCACCGAGTCCGACACGGCGTTTGTGACCTCGGCAGCCACCAGGATCTGCTCGGCTGTGGCAGCCGCCTGGGCGTTGTATCCCTGGATGATCCTCTTGTCGGTGCTCCACATCTCTCGTGAGTCGGGGTCGGTCACGTTGATGGCCAAAGGGCGCTTCTTCGAGCGCCTGGAGGTGGGGCTAGGTGCTCGTCCTCGTAGCTTGTGGCCGAGTTCACCTTCCTTCTCGAGCCGCATTTCTGTCTTCGACTCGTAGTCTCGGGGGGCTTCTTCCTCTAGCTGGCGAAGGGCCTCTCTGATGCGCTCGCGCCGGCCGTGGGGACTGGCCCAGGGTTCTGGCAGTTCATCTCCCGTTCTGTCTCCGAAGCGCTCATCTTCTTCGGCGTCTATCCGCTCCGCCTCCTTCAAGATCTCCTCGGCGAGCTGCCTCTTTGTGCGGTTGGCATGAGGTGAGACGTCAGCTGCCATCTTGGTACCGTCTATGGCCACAAGGCCCGTGTCTACCAGCCCCGCCTTCTCACAGAGGCCCAAGATCTGGGCGAATAGATCGGAGATCGCAATCTCGTGGCGCTGGCGGAACCTGGCCAAGGTCGCATGGTCTGGGTGCTGGTTCGCTGCGAGGACCCGATAGGCAACGTCTTCGTGACACCGGCGTTCTATGTGTCGCGAAGAGCGCTCTGCGGTGCAATAGGCATAGAGCAGCACGGCGAGCATCGCCTCGGGACTGTAAGTGGCGCCACCGCGACCGTCAGCGCGGTAGGTGGCGTAGAACTCCGAGAGATCGAGTTCCTTCACCACCTCGAGCACGAACCACGCCAGATGTCCCTCAGGTAGCCAGTCGGCCACCGATGGCGGCATCAGCCAGAGTTGGTCACGATCACCTTCTCGTACGTTGACAGGCATATCGCATCGTGTCGCGCGGCACGAAACGCGGGTTGGATGGTCAGGATTCGTGCGACAGCCTCCTGTGTGTATCTAAGTGGACCGGTCTAGTTGTGTCGTGATGCGCTATCGACCGCGGAGCCGTCCTCCATCTGGGGTGACTGGTAACGATCCGGGCTCGGATGGTGCCCGCAGGATCAAGCGTTTACCACTCGACGCCGGTGGAGACGCAGAACTCATTCTGCTCGGGGTCAGACATTCGGACCCATCGGGTACCCCCGAAGTTCTGCACGCCTTCGTCGATGCGGCGAGCGCCGAGTGCCTGGAGCCGGTGGACCTCGGCCTCGATGTCGTCGACCACAATGTCGAGGTGCATGCGGTTCTTGCCGGCTTTGGGTTCGGGTACCCCTTGAAGGAGAAGCGGTGAAGCGACCCCCTCCTTGGGAACGAGCACAGCCAGATGCGCGTCCGTGTAGTGGTGGCGATAGTCGAGCGCCTCGCTCCAGAATTTGGCGAGCCTCTTTGGCTCCTTGCAGTCGAGCACGACTTCTACTGTTGCCCTGTGTCCCATCGCGTGCCTCCCCGTCGGAATACCACTCGGCCAGCAACCAAAGGATACGGGGGCCAGCTAGCGAGGAGCAGCGTCGTTCTCGAACCCTGGAGAGCGGCGGAAGTCCTCTTGTCCGGGGTGGGCACGCCCACGGGCTGCGGCCCGACGGG
>JBELAS010000055.1:448-8250 GCA_049508615.1 Acidimicrobiales bacterium | reverse complement strand
ACCCCGCGGCTGGCTCACTGCTGCGCTCCGTGGACCGCCTTCGGCTCGATCACGGTGACCGCGTACCGACAAGCTCGTCGGCGGGCTCCTCGACATGGCTCCCCTTCGAGTGCTCCACCAGCGCCGCAGACGTCGCCGAAGGCACAGGGGCGGAGACGGGGTCGGTGGGCCGGCGGCGCTTGCCGGGCACTGCCGCGAGTGCAGCACCCAGCACGAGGATCGCCCCTCCCACCCACAACCACACAACCAGCGGCTGCACGATGACTCCTATGCCCACCGGCCCCCCTGCGGCAGAGGGCAGGCTGTCCACGGTCAGATAGACATCGTCGAGCGCGCCCGAGTCGATGGCCGGAGTGTCCACCGGGTCGGTGCCCGCTCCGAACTGGCTCACCGCCGGGCGCAGCGGCCCGCGCCCGTCGACAAGCACCAGCGCCTCGGTGGCGGTTCGAGCCGGGGTGCGAACCTGGGTCAGACCTTCGAAGGTGATGCGGTGCCCGTCGACAGTCGCCTGCGTACCCGGACGCAGGCTGACCTCGCTGCGATGGCCGAAGGATGTGGCCGCAGCCAGGGCGACGGCGATGACAACGACCCCGATGTGAACGACCATTCCCCCGTTGGCCCGACCGACCAGCCCGCGCCAGGCACCCGCTCCCCGTCGTCGCGAGCCCATCGACGACAGCACGAGCTGTCGCACGTTGGCCGCCGCGGCAAAGGATCCCAACCCGAACGCACACAGAGGGCCGAGGCCGCGCACCCCACCCGCTACGCATGCGACGACTACGGCCACTCCGCACGCGGCGGGCACGAGCAGACGCTCGGACATGGTGGCTGCGTTCGTCTTGCGCCACGGAAGCGCCGGACCGATAGCCATCAGCAACAGCAATGCGAAACCTATGGGCAGGGTCATCGTGTCGAAGTAGGGGGACCCCACCGTCACTTGTTGGCCGCGCAGCGTCTCATAGAGCAGGGGGAACACGGTGCCGACGAGCACGACGAAGGCGAAGGCCACGAAGAGCAGGTTGTTCAGTAAAAACGCGCCTTCACGGCTCGCGGGCGAGTCGATTCCCGATGAAGAACGCAGCTGGTCGCCTCGCCACGCGATCAGGCCCACCCCGGTGACGACAACCGCGGCGAGGAAGCCGAGAAGCGCCGGACCGATGTCGGAGTCGCTGAAGGCGTGCACGGAGGTGATGACCCCCGAGCGTGTGAGGAACGTGCCCAGGATCGTCAAGCTGAAGGTCGAGACGATGAGAGACAGGTTCCACACCCGCAGTAGCCCGCGGCGTTCCTGGGCCATCGCGGAGTGCAGGTAGGCGGTCGCACATAGCCACGGTAGGAACGAGGCGTTCTCGACAGGATCCCACGCCCAGAAACCTCCCCAGCCGAGGACCTGATAGGACCACCACGCCCCAAGCAGGATCCCTACGGTGAGAAACCCCCACGCGAACAGCACCCAACGCCGCGTCTCCGCCTGCCATGTCGTCGCGCCTTCGATGTCCCGGCCGGGGCTCCGGCCCCACTTGCCTCGAGACGACGGGGACCCCAGCCCTCTCGCTGGCCGTATCTCTCCCACCCTTCCCGTGACGAGCGAGGCGATGGCGAAGGCGAACGGCACGCTAAAGCCGACGAAACCGAGGTACAGAAGCGGCGGATGGAACGCCACGAGAGGATTGTCCTGCAACAACACGTTCGGGCCGATCCCGTTCGCGGGCACGGACCCCGCCACGGTGCGAAACGGGTCTGCCGGGCCTGTCATAAGGCCGAAGAAGAACGCAGCAATCAGGTAGGTCACGAGCGTGGCCCAACCGACGAGCGGGTCATCGGAACTGCGCCGGAACCGCCACACCATCGCCGCGATATACCCGGTCAGGATGAGGCCCCAAAGCAGGATCGAGCCTGAGAGCGCGGACCACATCCCGGTGATCGTGTACAGCAGCGGGGTGGAGCGGCTGTTGTTCGCGGCGACGAACGCGATGGAGAAGTCATGGGTCAGGAGCGCGCGCTCCATGGCCACGGTGGCAAGAACCGCGCCTGCGAGCGCAAGCCAGGCGTAGGCGCGCCCCGAACGCACCGTGGCGGGCCTGCGCCTGACCAACCCGTAGGCGAGCACGCCGGCACCGACGATAGTGGCGCCGAGAGCGAGCACCACGCCGGTGTGTCCAAGCGTCGCGTTCACCGGCTCGTCCCGTTCGGCGCCTCGACACGCCTGGGGTGCTCCTCTATGTAGGTGGCGCTGTGGTCGACGATGATCTGGGTCGAGACGAACCTGGTCCCGGCGAAGTGGCCCACGACGACTACCGGGATGTCCGGTTGGAAGAGTTGCGGCGGGTTGCCGGTGTTGATCACGACCACACGGTGGTGGTTACCCGCGGCCACGAAGGTGACGCCGTCGCCGGTCCGGCGCACCGTGCCGGGGACGACCAGCCCTTCGAGACGAAAGGACCGGGTGCCGAGCATCGCCTTCTGAGAGATCGCCTGGTCGACGGTCTCGAAGTAGTCGAGCGAGCTCGACAGGCCCTTTGCGAGCAAGAAGCCGAACGCCCCCAGGAGCACCACGCCGAGCGCGGCGAGGCGCCAAGGGAACCGGCGCTTTCGCTTGGCGGAGGAACTCGCTCGTCGCGACGACGCAGGCGAAGGTCTTGCATCAAGACTCGCCACGCTCTCAGCGCTCACTCATCTTCCCTTGCAGATTCCGCCAATCGCTCGAGACGCCGGTACCGGTGCCACAACAGCGCGGCGTATGCGGCGAGCGTTCCGAGCGCGATGGCATAGCCGGCGTCTATGTAGTTCACCGCGACACCCTCTCCGAGAGGCTGTGCCGGCACGCTGCCGTGCTCATTGCTTCGCTCGCCTTCGACTCGCTCACGTCTCGCCCTCGCTCGAGAACATGCGCGGGCGGGCGAGCGCCACACTCGCTCCGGAGGCACCGACAAGAGCATCTTTACCTAACCCCTCGCCACCGAGGAGGTCGCCCACCTTTTCGAGGTCCTCGCCCTCCACCCAACGCTCACGAAGCGCACCCTGCAGTTCGGCACCTTCGAGGGTCTCGGACAGCACCTGCACCCGGTAGCGCACGAGCAGCATCCAGGCGAACACCAACGTGAATGCGACGAAGCCGAGAAGCAGCGTCCACGCCATTGATCCGTGGATGCTGGGAGACAGGTTGACATTCAGCACCGTGGCCCCCTGGTGCAACGTCCGCCACCACTGCACGGAGAAGTGGACGATCGGAACGTCCACCGCTGCCACCAGCGCGGTCACCGATGAACGACGCGCGCGTGAATCGGGGTCGCCGGGAACCCGGCGCAGCGTGAGGTACCCGAGCTGCAGCACGAGCAACAGGGCCATGGAGGTGAGCCGGGCGTCCCACGCCCACCACACGCCCCACGTGGGCCGGCCCCAGATGGAGCCGGTGACCAAGGTCAGCGCGCTGAACACGGTGCCCACCTCCATCGAGGACACCGCAAGGCGGTCGAAGAACCGACTTCGAGTCCTGGGCCACAACCACAGTGCGCTCGACACGGCGGCCATGCCGAACGCCAGGTACAGCGCCACCCACGCCACGGGCGGGTGCACGTAGACGAGGCGCACCAGGTCGTGCTGCATCTCGTCGGGCGGGGTGACCCAGAGCCCGAGCCATACCGTGGCCGCCACAGAGATCAGGGCGCCCGCGCCGAGAGCGCGCACGACCCAGGCCGTGCTGTGGCTCATTGCTACGCCCTCTTCGAGGACGGCGACGAGCAGGCTGCCGTGCCCACTGGTTCGCTCACCTCCGTCTCGCTCACGATGCCTCCAGGAGGGGTCCGTAGATCACTACACCGAGTGCCAGGTACACCGCGGCGAACACCACGAGCAGCTCGACCCACGGGTCGGCGGCGCCCCCGGCGCCCGTGCCGAGTGCCGCCTGCCAGGCGCGGGTCCCGGCCATGAGCACAGGGGTCACCACCGGCAGCAGCAGGAACGGCAGAAGTGTCTCGCGCACGCGCAGACCCGAGGCGAGCATCCCGTAGAGGGTGCCCACGGCCGCCAAGCCAGCCGTCCCCGCCACACAGGCCGTGACCAGCGGACCCACCGACCGCACGTGCGCGCCGTAGAGCAGCACCACCCCCAGCGCGAGCAGCGCCTCCAGGACCACCAGTTGCACGCACAACGCGGCAGTCTTCCCGAGGAATATCCCGGCCGGGTCGAGCCCAGACATACGCAGGCCGTCGCGGGTCCCCTCCCCCGTCTCGAGCGCCGCGCTGCGCTGCACCCCGAGGACGGCAGCGAACAAAAGCGCCACCCAGAAGAGGCCCGCAGCCGCCTGGACCATCGGGCCCCGCTGTGGCCCCAGGGCGAACGCGAACAACACGAGAACCAAGAGAGCGAAGGGCACGACCTGGTTCAGCAACACACGCGAGCGCATCTCGATGCGAAGGTCCTTGCCCGCGACAGCCAGCGTGTCACGCCACATGCGTGCCACCCGGTGCCAGGGTCCCCGAGGAGAGGGCCTCGAGAGGATCGTGAACGACTTCGCGATCGCTGTGGGACTCTGCTTTGTCAGCGGTCCCCAGGTCGGTCTCGCTCGCCACTTCCCGAGAAGCCCCGAGCTCACCGACCACGCGCCCGCCCGCCATCTGGACGACTCGGTCGGCGAGGGGAGTGCTCACAGCCAACTCGTGGGAGGCGAGCAACACCGAAGCCCCGTCCGCGGATGCTTCCTTGACCATCTCGGCAAGGAGCGACCTCGCCCCGGCGTCGAGCCCCGCGTGCGGCTCGTCGAGCAGCCACAGCGCGGGACGGCGCGCGACCAGGACCGCGAGCGCCACGCGGCGGCGCTGGCCGGCTGACAGTCGCCCCGACGGAGTGCGCGCCAGGCGGCCCACAAGCCCTAGCCGCTCCAATGCGGGGCCGACCGCGGCCTGCGAGGCGCCCGCCGCGCGCACCGAGAAGCGGACGTTCTCCGTGACGGTCAGGTCGTCGTAGAGGGCCGCGGCGTGCCCCAGCATCCCCACCTGCCTGCGCACCAAGGAGCGGTCGCTCCTCAGGTCGCACCCCAGGACCACGGCTTCGCCCCGGGTGATCGCCAGGAGCCCCGCGCACACCCTGAGCAGGCTCGTCTTACCTGCCCCGTTGGGCCCAGCGACGACGACCACCTCTCCCCGTTCCACAGCCAGGTCGGCACCAGCCAGAGCCGGGAAGCGCCCGGCTAGGGCAACAGCGTCACGGAGGAGGACGGCTCGTCGCATGCGAACGGCACATGCTACGGGGCCCTACCAGGCGATCCAAGCGGCCGTGTGGGCGCGGTCCGCGGCCCTCCGAACGAGCGCCGGTAGAGCCGACCGGGCGCGGCGACGCGTCTCCGAACGCGGTAACCGGGAGCGCTCGTACGCGCGCCCCTCCGTCTCGTGGTTCAAGGCTCGCCTGCCGGGCCCATATCCTCAGCTCACGGTCAGCCGGTGAAGCCCGACGTCGTCCAGCCAAGCGGAGACGTGCGCGGAAAGCCAGTGCAGGTTGTTGGTGAGAAGCAGCACGCCGAAGGCGACCAGAGCGGCGCCCGCCACCAGGTCGACGAGTCCGAGCCGCCGGCGCACCCGTGCCAGCACCCCTGTGAGCCGCCCGAAGGCGAGGCCGGTGACGAGAAACGGCACCCCGAGACCGAGCGAGTAGGCCACCAAGAGCACGATCCCCGAGGTGAGGGTGGCGCGAGTCGCTGCCAAACCGAGCACGCCGCCTAGCACCGGCCCGATGCACGGTGTCCAGCCGAACGCGAAGGCCATGCCCATCACAGGCGGCGCCCACGCCCCGAGCCTCGACGCGAGGGGATGGAAACGCCTCTCGCGAAGGAAGACCCGAGGGGTGCCCACGCCCGCCAGCCACAGCCCGAGCACGATGACCGCGACCCCGGCTGCTATATCAAGACCGCGCTGGTGGTCTATGAGCGCGCGCCCGAGCCCTGAGGCGGCTGCTCCGAGCGCGGTGAACACCACGGTGAAACCTGCAATGAACCCGAGCACACCTCGGAGGACCGGCACCATGTCGCGCCGTACGCCGGCATCGATCTCCGCCGCGGAAAGGCCCGAGACCATCGAGACGTACCCCGGTACCAGAGGCAGCACGCACGGGGAGATGAACGACAGCATCCCCGCGCCGAACGCAACTAGCAGGCCTAGAGGGTCGGCCGAGATGTTGGAGTGGGCCGCAAACGTAACCGCCGGCACCGCGTCCTCTCTACCAGTTTCGTCAGTGCCAGTTCTGTCAGTGGCCCGATCCGCCGAGCAACTCCAGGTCGGCGTCGACCATCATCGCGACGAGCTGGGAGAAGTCGACGATCTGCTCCCAGCCAAGCTCTTCGCGTGATTTCGAGGCGTCACCGACTAGCAGGTCGACCTCGGCAGGGCGCATGTAGCGCTCGTCGCGTGACACCACGTGCTCCGACCAGTCCAGACCGACGTGGGAGAACGCCACCTCACATAGCTCTCGTACCGAGTGCGTCTCACCTGTCGCCACGACGAAGTCGCCGGGCTCGTCGCGCTGGAGCATGAGCCACATTGCGCGGACGTAGTCGCCTGCATATCCCCAGTCCCTCTGGGGGTCGAGATCCCCGAGCATCAACTTGTCATCGAGCCCACGAGCTATTCGAGCAACCGCGTAGCTCACCTTCCTCGTGACGAACTCGAGGCCACGTCGGGGGCTCTCGTGGTTGAACAGGATCCCGGAGGAGGCGTGCAGGCCGTGGCTCTCGCGGTAGTTGACGGTGATCCAGTGGCCGTAGACCTTTGCCACACCGTAAGGGCTTCGCGGATGGAAGGGCGTGGCCTCGGTCTGCGGAACCTGGTGCACCTTCCCGAACATCTCCGAAGAGGACGCCTGGTAGAAGCGGATCTCGGGATCGACGAGGCGGATGGCGTCGAGCAGCCGAGTCACCCCGAGGGCAGTGGTCTCACCGGTGAGCACCGGCTGCACCCACGAGGTCTGGACGAAGGACTGTGCAGCGAGGTTGTAGACCTCCGACGGCCGATGCTCGCGCAGCACTCCGATCAGCGAGATCTCGTCGAGCAGGTCCCCCGGCACCAGGGTCAGCCGGTCTTGGATGTGGGCGATCCGCTCGAAATTGACGGTGGAGGAGCGCCGGACCATGCCCACCACCTCGTAGCCTTGCTCGAGCAGGAACTCGGCTAGGTAGGAGCCGTCCTGGCCGGTGATGCCGGTGATCAATGCTCGCTTGCGCATGTCGCCTTCTAATGGCTACTTGGCCGGTGCCGGTAGCTACCGGGCCACGGCTACTGGGTTGTGGATGTGCCGCTTCTCGTGATCTTGCCTGCTCAGCGGCCCGACCACTGCGGAGGACGCTTCTCGAGGAATGCGGCGATCCCCTCGGCGGCGTCCTGCGTCTGGGTGTTGAGCGTCAGCATGGCGTGAAGGTGCGCCAAGGCGTCAGAAGCCCCCATGTCCCACACAGCGTAGAACGTGTCGCGACCGAGCTTCATCATCGCCGGCGACTTAGCCGCCAGGGCGGACGCGAGCTCGTCAACGGCGGAGTCGAGCTCCTCGTGGGGCACCACCCGGGCGACGAAACCCAGGCGCTCGGCCTCGAAGGCCTCGACCACGCGGCCGGTGAGCATGAGCTCCAGGGCCTTCTTCGGTGGAATCGATCGGAGCAGGGGCACCGTGACCATGTGAGGCCACAGACCCACGTTGACTTCGGTGGCGCCGAAACGGGCACGATCAGAGGCCACGACCATGTCGCAGGCGAGGGCCAGTCCGAAACCCCCTGCCAGTGCCCAGCCTTGGACGCGCGCCACCGTGGGCTTGCCGAGCTG
>JBELAS010000055.1:0-436 GCA_049508615.1 Acidimicrobiales bacterium | reverse complement strand
AGGTCGCGAAAGACGGCGACCAACAGCCCTCTGGACTCGTGGAGGGTCAAGAAATCGACTTCGGGGCCGGTGCCGGTCTTCGCAGGCCCTCCCTTCTCCCCGCCACGTTCGGCACCGCCGGCAGCGCCTGCCCGGTCGGCGCCGCCGGCCATGCCACCGAGATCCGCTCCCGCACAGAACGCGTGGTCGCCGGCTCCTGCGAGCACCACCACCCGGACAGCAGGATCGCCCTTCGCGACGACGAGGGCGTCGCGCAGCTCGCGCACGACGTCCCAGGACATGGCGTTTCGCCGCTCAGGACGGTTGATCGTGATACGCGCCACGCCAGCCCTGCTTTCGTAAAGAACGTGTTCCCCGGCACTCTCCGGGTGGGCGAGGGCGGGCACGTCGGGATCGGGCACATCGGGATCGGGCATGAGAAGCGACGGTAGCGTTC
>JBELAS010000054.1:0-7827 GCA_049508615.1 Acidimicrobiales bacterium | reverse complement strand
AACATGGCCAACTTCCTCGGCCTGATCGTGGTGGACGGTGAGCTTCGGCCCGACTTCGACGACGAGATCGTCTCGGGAAGCTGCGTGCTGCGAAGCGGCACAGTGGTCCACGAGCCGACACGCGGCCTGCTCGAGGAGAAGCCACAGAAGGCCGACGCGTCGTGATCGGCTCGGTCGCCAGCCCAGGCCTGATGGGCTTCATCACGATCTTCGTGCTGGCGGCCTTCGTCGGTTACGAAGTCATCTCGAAGGTGCCGAGCATCCTGCACACACCGCTCATGTCGGGAAGCAACGCCATCCACGGCATCATCCTGGTCGGCACCATGCTCGTGCTGGGTCAGGCACATGGAATTGCCCAGCTCACTCTCGGCTTCCTGGCCGTGGTCCTGGCAACGTTGAACGTGGTCGGAGGTTTCGTGGTCACCGACCGCATGCTCGAAATGTTCAAGGCGAAGCCCGACGAGCGTTCGAGCGTTGCAGACACCGCAAGTCCCCCGAACACTCCGGGGGCGGAGGGCAAGAGGACCAATCCGTGAGCCGGTCCACCGCCACCGACCTCGTCTACCTGATAGCCATCATCGGGTTCATCTTCGCCCTCGTCGGTCTCAGCTCCCCCAAGCACGCCCGGCGTGGGAACCAGCTGGGCGCTCTCGGCATGCTCGTCGCCGTCGCATGGACGTTCTCGCTCCCAGCGGTCTACGGCAACACGCGCAACCTGGTGCTCATCGTGATCGCCGTGCTGATCGGAACGGTCATCGGGGTGCCGGCAGCACGCCTGGTGAAGATGACGGCGATGCCACAGATGGTGGCCATATTCAATGGTGTAGGCGGGGGCGCGGCAGCGCTCGTGTCCGTCACCGAGTTCATCACACTGGGGCACGGCTCTATCGCTGTGTACAAGATCTGCGAGGTCCTCTTCGGAGTGCTCGTCGGATCGGTGTCCTTCGCCGGCAGCGCCGTCGCTTTCGCCAAGCTGCAAGAGCTGATGACGGGGCGCCCCATCACCTACCCCGCGCAGCAGCCGATAAATGCCGCTATCGGACTCACCATCTTCGCCCTGGTCGTCGTGACCATCGTGACGGCGAACACCGCTGTGCTGGTGGTCGTGCTCTTGTTGTCACTCGTGCTGGGGGGCATCTTCGTGCTGCCGATCGGTGGAGCGGACACGCCGGTGCTCATCTCATTACTCAACGCCTTCACGGGGTTGGCGGTGGCCGCATCGGGCTTCACCCTCAACAGCAATCTGCTGATCGTGGCCGGCACGCTCGTCGGCGCCTCAGGGACTTTGCTCACCCGTCTGATGAGCGCGGCAATGGGGCGCTCGATACCCAACATCCTCTTCAGCGCATTCGGGTCTGTGATCACCGCCACCGGCGGTGTCGACGCGGGCGACCGTTCCGTGCGAAGCGGCACTCCCCAAGACATAGGCGTCCTTCTCGCCTATGCCCGCAAGGTCGCCATCGTCCCCGGATACGGCCTCGCCGTGGCTCAGGGCCAGCATGCCGCGCGTGAGCTGGCCGACGCTCTCGAGGCGCGCGGCGTCAAGGTGTTCTACGCGGTCCACCCGGTGGCAGGCCGCATGCCCGGTCACATGAACGTGCTGCTGGCCGAGGCCAACGTGCCGTACGACGAGCTCGAGGACATGGACCAGGCGAACGGGGAGCTGCCGACGACGGACGTCGCTCTCGTGGTCGGCGCGAACGACACCGTCAACCCTGCGGCGGAGAACACTCCGGGAAGCCCCATCTACGGGATGCCGATCATCCACGCGGACGAGGCGACCAACGTCGTGGTCATGAAGCGCTCGATGCGCCCGGGGTTTGCCGGCATCGACAACGAGCTGCTTTACAACACGAAGACCACGATGCTGTTCGGCGACGCCAAGGACACACTCGTCAAGCTGGTCGCCGCCGTAAAGAGCGCATAGCTCCGTTCAGCCGGTGCCGGTATCGTTCGTCAAGGCAGATGGGCCGCCGTCGGAAAGATGGGCGAACACGAGCAGGCCCTGACTCGTCTGGCGAGCAGAGGACACCACCACCTCGACCTGTGAGCGACCCACCAGGTGCGAGGCGTCGTTGACCACCACCATGTCCCCGTCGGGGAGATAGCCCACGGCCTGGCGGGGTTGGCGGCCCTCTTTGACCAGATCGATCACCAGACGCTCGCCCGCCGGATGGTCGGGGGTGAGCTCGGACGGGAGCCTGCGCAAGTCGACGGCTCCCACCCCCTCGTCGACGGCACGCTTGGCCAGCTCAGTGGAGCAGGTAGCCAGGCGCACGTGAAGCTTGCGGGCGAGCGTCAGTGCACGGTCGCCGGTGTCGTCGAGCTGCGGCACCTCGTCCTCGCTGGTGCGGACCTCCACCCCATCCTCGCGAAGTGCCTCCACCGCCTCGAGACCCCGGCGGGCGCGGCGCGACGACACGGGATCGGGACCCTCGGCGAGTGTGCGCACCTCGTCGATCACGAAGCGCGGCAGCACGATCCCACCTGTGAGCAGACCGGCTCGACCGAGGACGAGCAGGTGGCGGTCGAGCATCGCGGAGGTGTCTACGAGGAACGCAGAGGCAGGCGGAGGCTCACCAGCACGGTCGATCAAGTGCGAGAGTCCCGCCGCCTTCACGATCTCGCGCCCCTTCGACACTCCGAGCTGCACGCCGAAGGCACAGAGAACCCAGGCGAACGCGGCCACCACCGGGTAGTCGACGCTCGAGTGCACCAGGGCGATCATCGGGAGCCCCGCCACCAAGCCCAGGAGCAGCCCCGTGGTGCCCACCACCGACCCGGCGAAGACCTCGCCGGCGGGCATGCGGCGCAGCTCGGCGACCCCTTGCCTCATGCCGCGACTGAGGAGCCTCCCGGCGACTCCACCGATCACATATGCGATCAGGGCTCCTAGCGTGATCCCGATCACGGGAGCTGACGTGTTCCTGCCCACGTTGTCCCCAACCTGGAGACCGCCGATCACCCCACCTATGACCAGGAGGAGTCTGAACACCTCGACGAAGACCACCGGCTCATGCCTCGCTCTCGCTCCGTGAGGGAGCACCCCCAAGGGTAAGCCATCTGATCGCTGCGCACAGCGTTCTCTTGACACCGGTGGGGTCTACAACCAGGGAAAACCATCCGTACGGCTCGGCTCCGCAGCATTTAGGATGGGGCTGAGCTGAAGATCGGTACCGGGATTGCCGACACCTACTGGATGCCGGTGTCCGTCGATACCATGAGCGCGCGGTGGCAGCAATTGCTCTCGAGAACACGACATGGACGGAGCGCGCACGTGTCCGGGCACACAGCCGTCTCAGGCGTTTCGGAGTGGCAGCTCGTCGTAGCCAGTGCCCGCGGGCAGGTCCTGGTTCCCGATACCGGACTGCGCGCCATGAAGAGCGGGCTTCGCGTCGTACGCCCCGGCGGTCGCACGGTGCAGAGCTGGCCGTGGGCGCACGTGCTCGACCTGCGCGTCGGCAGTGCCGTGTCCCAACCCTGCGGCGAGGCCCGCCGGCTGGTGGAACTACACCTCGAAGGTGGGCGTCACCTCTTCGTATGCTCGGCGACGGAGCTGGCCACGTTGCGGTCTTCTCTCGAGCGGCACGCCCCTCGCCTTTGCGACGGCGTCCCGGCATACGACACGAAGCGCGCTCGGATCATCGGTGCCGTGGGCACGGTCCTTCGAGTGCCTTCGCCGGCCTCGCGGCGAGCGCTGCCGCTGTGGCTGGCACGGCACGCGGCGGCACACTCGTCAGAGGGAGCGCTCCGTCCGATCCCACGGTTGCGAGAGAGGGTGCTGCGACAGGTTTCCGCCGTTTCGAATTGGCGCGAGGCCAGCCTGCGCGAGCGTCTGGCACCGCTCGGCACCGGGATAGGGGCGCTCGCACTCCTCGGAGGAGGAGTCATGGCAGGCACCAGCGCCATGGGGAGCACCGCTCCCGCTGCCAGCCGGACTTCGGGTACCCCGGGTAGTTCGATCATGGCACGCATGGGGCGCGAGTACGGCGCCAAAAAGATGATCGAACTTCCGGTTGCCACCACTACACCGGCGCCCGCGCCACCGTCTTTGGCCGGGTCGCCGGTGCTCAAGTCGCACGAGATATTCGGCTTCGCCCCATACTGGACGCTCCCCGAAGCCTCCGCTTTCAACGTGAGCGACCTCACCACCCTCGCCTACTTCAGCATCGACGTGAACGGCGACGGCTCGATCAACCGCGCCGGGTCCGGATGGGTCGGGTACGAGAGCCAGGACCTCGTCGACCTGATCAACCGCGCGCACGAAGCGGGTGATCGCGTCGTGCTCACCACCACTTGCTTCGGCCAGACGACCCTGAACGCGCTCACCTCGAACCCCGCGGCGCCTGCCACGTTGGCGTCCTCTCTGGTCGACCTGATCGGGGCGAAGAACCTCGACGGGGTCAACTTCGACTTCGAGGGGCAGGGAAGCCAGGACCAGGCCGGCTTGGACCGCCTCGTGTCCCAGGTGTCGGCGGCGCTGCACGGTGCCGATCCCCGATGGCAGGTCACGATGGACACCTACGCGTCGGCCGCCGGGGACCCGGGTGGGTTCTACGACATCGCCGGGCTCGCCCGGAGCGTGGACGCCTTCTTCGTGATGGCCTACGACATGGACGACTCTTCCACACCCTCACCCACCGCAGCCCTCACTGGCCCAGGCTTCACCGATGTCGACGCGCTGCAGCAGTACACCTCGGTGGTACCACCTTCCAAGGTGATCCTTGGCGTTCCCTATTACGGGTACGACTGGCCCACGACCGGGCCGGCGCAAGGTGACCCGGCCACCGGTGGCCCGACCCCGGTGAGCTATGCCCAGATAGTCTCAGCGGACCACCCCGTCTACTGGGACCCCGTCACCCAGACACCATGGACCTCGTACCAGCTCGGGGCGCAGTGGCACCAGGTTTGGTTCGACGACGCCACCTCGCTCGCGTTGAAAGCCCAGCTGGCCGACAGCTACCACATAGCCGGGCTCGGGGTGTGGGCGCTGGGCATGGACGGCAACGACCCGTCCATGATCGCCGCGCTTCTCGGCAACGCCCCGGTGGTGAAGAACTTCGCGCCAGCTCCCGCCCCCGCCACCCAGAACCAGCCGCTCGCCACGCCGGCTGCGAGCCAACCGGGTTCCTCCTCTGCTCCCACGTCGACGACGAACCCCTCACCCTCGAGCCCCTCCGGGCAGAAGGGCCCGGCGTCGTCGGGGTCTACGACCACCACCACGACAACCAGCACCACGAACCCCGCCGGCTACAGCTACACCGGCACATGGGACCAGAAGACGCTCACGCTCGACCTGCTGACCTCGGGTGTGGGACCGATCGCCAGCCTCCAACCCGCGGGAAACCTCAACGATTTCTCGACAAACGACCCCACCTACACCTGCCTGGAGTCCGGTCCACCTCTCCCCGTCTACCTCGCGTCCGATGCCGGCAGCGTCTACGTGGTGGAGGCCAACACCCCTGCAGACTGCGCCCAGGGGGTCTGGGAGCTCTCAGCCCAGCCGCCTGCCGGTGGCAGTGATACGAGCAAGAACACGACCAGCACCTCCACGAGCACCACGACAACGCCCACCACTGCGCCGAGCTCTAGATCTCGAGGTCCATGAGCGCCAGGACCCACCTCACGCTGCGTGAAAGGCTCTCTCCTCGCCATCGACTCCTCACGATCCCGCGCTGTGCCGAGCCGCCTGGCGTGCTCCCGCTGCGCTGAGCTGCCCGACCCCCTCCTCGGTCGCATGGAGATGGTCGGGCGGCCTCCTTCGCGGTGACTCGTCCCCAGGAGCGACACAGGACAAGCTTGAGACGTGGCCTCCACGAAGGACGGCGTCGTCAGCAGGCTCAAGGCGTGGTGATGGCGGCCCACCGAGACCTGCCTGGCTTTCCCCGCCTCCCCGACCGACCTCCCGAGGGCTTTCCCGGAAGGCCTTCGGGACGAGGCGTCTGGCAGTCTGCCTCGCGCGCCGCTTCACGGACTGCCGCGCTCGCAGCCTCCCGCGCGGACAGGGGCGCGTCGGCCGGGGCGCGTCGGCTGACGGTGCTCTTCGGAGGGCCGGTCCGGGCGAAGGTGATCGTGGTCCTTGCATGCGTTCTGGCTCTTTCGAGCGCCGACGCCGCAACCGTCGGGGCGGCCGCCACGTCGCTCCGCAACTATTTCCACATCGGCAACGCCGACATCGGTCTGCTCGTGGCAGTCAGCGCGGTGGTCGGGGCCATCGCCTCCCTTCCATTCGGGATGCTGGCAGACCGAGTGCGGCGCACCTGGACACTCTCGTTTGCCATCGTCGTGTGGGGCGTCGCCATGCTCTGGAGCGCGAACGCCCACTCGTTCGGCGGTCTGCTCATGGCGAGGCTGTGGCTCGGAGCGGTGACCGCGGCTGCGGGACCGGTAGTCGCCTCTTTGATCGGCGACTACTTCCCCGGCGGCGAGCGAGGCCGGATCTACAGTTACATCCTCACCGGAGAGTTGTTGGGAGCCGGCGTCGGTTTCGCCATCACCGGCGATGTGGCCGCCTTCTCTTCTGTGTCATGGCGAGCGGCATTCATGATCCTTGCCCTGCTGGCTTTCCCCCTCGCTTGGGCGGTGTTCACGCTGCCCGAGCCGAAGCGAGGTGGAGCCGGGGCGCTGGCTCCCGAGACGCCCGGGCGAGGTGCCGGGGCGGGCCAAGACCGAGGCTCGAACCCTGATGCCGGATGGGTGCACGCACGCGACACCAAATGGTCCCACCCCGGGGACGGGGACCTCGAGGTGGGCAGCTCCGGTGACATCCCACCGGGTGGGCACCACCCTTCGCAGCCTTCGCCGCCCACCGACGCCCAACAACTGGCAATCGAACGTGGCATGTCCCCGGATCCCGAACTGGTCCTGCGAGCCAGTCGCAAGCGCATGGGCCTGATCTCGGCCACTCGCTATGTGCTCGCCGTGCACACGAACGTTGCTCTGATCATCTCGGGTGCTTGCGGCTACTTCTTCCTCGCGGGGGTCCAGACCTTCGGGGTCGAGTTCGTGACGGGCTGGTACCACGTGAACAAGGCACTGGCCAACCTCCTGATGCTGGTGGTGGGGGGCGGCGCGGCTGTCGGGGTCATGGCCGCAGGCCCCGTAGGGGACGCGCTACTCCGGCGAGGTGTGCTACGGGCGCGCGTGCTCATCGCAGCCATCGCAGCGTCGGTGACGGTGCTGCTGTTCATCCCAGCCCTGGTAACCAGGAGTGTCGTTACAGCGCTTCCCTACCTGATCTTCGCCGCAGCGGCTCTTTCGGCACAGAATCCTCCGATCGACGCCGCCCGGCTCGACATCATGCCTTCGATGCTGTGGGGTCGCGCCGAGGGGATTCGCACCTTCCTGCGAACAATGGCCCAGGCACTCGCGCCGCTGTTGTTCGGTCTCTTCTCGGATCATCTCTTCGGCGGAGGAAGTTCGGGTCTTCGGTGGACCTTTGTGATAATGCTCCTCCCGTTGAGCGCGAGCGCTGTGTTCCTCTTCCGCGCGATGCGCACCTACCCGGCCGACGTGGCCACGGCCGGCGCCGCCATCGAACCCCCGACCTGAGCTGCATCGAGCGGCGAACCGGACACCAGGCGCCATCAAAAAGCTTTGGCCGGCGAAGCCGACACGGTCGGTGAACCTCGCCAGACCCTTGCGTGAGCGACAGAGAATTTCCCGCTGATCAAAGACAAATTTACTCACCGAACATTGACCGTTTGACTCGCGGTCCACGTGGGGAGCTGTCCCAGCCTTCGCACGCCTCTCGACCCACTGCTGACCAAGCCTGACCACCTGAGTGCTGCTGCGTCATCGCCGGCCCGGAACCCGTGCTCACATCCC
>JBELAS010000053.1:0-7862 GCA_049508615.1 Acidimicrobiales bacterium | reverse complement strand
CGAACTGTTCGTGTCGATGATCGACGAGAGCTTTCGTGTGCATGATTGACAAGGAAGGTGACTAGCGATGTCGGGGCACTCGAAGTGGGCTACCACTAAGCACCGCAAGGCCGCCGTCGACAAGGCACGCGCGAAGGTGTTCGCCAAGCTCATTCGCCAGCTCGAGGTGGCCGCGCGCGAGGGCGGAGGCGACCTCGGCGCCAACGCGACCTTGCGGACGATGTTCGAGAAGGCCCGCGCTGCGTCGGTGCCCACCGACACGATCGAGCGTGCCATCAAGAGAGGGACAGGTGAGCTCGAGGGAGTGCACTACTCCGAGGTCACCTACGAGGGATACGCACCAGGGGGAGTGGCGGTGATCGTCGAGTGCCTCACCGACAACCGCAATCGCACGGGTGCGGAGATTCGCAAGATCTTCACCTACAACGGCGGCTCGATCGCGGAGCCCGGTGCGGTGTCGTGGCAGTTCCATCGAAAGGGCTTGATCGCTCTGCCTCGCACGTTCGACGAGGAGAGGATCATGGAGGTCGGTGCTGACGCCGGCGCAGAGGATCTGAGCGACGAGGACGACCGGTTCGTCCTCACTTGCGCCCCTGGTGACGCTCAACGCGTGTCGAGCGCGCTCGAGGTTGCCGGGATGGCTCCGGAGCCGGCCGAGCTGGCGATGGTCGCTTCGAGCACGGTGCCGGTCGCAGACGAAGGCGAGGCGCGCCGTGTGCTGCGTCTTCTCGAATCGCTCGACGACCACGACGACGTGCAGAACGTGTGGTCGAACTTCGACATCCCCGACGAGGTCCTCGAGGCCGTCACCGGGTAATCGGCAGAATTGCCGACCCGGCGCGTTGGTCTTGTTGGCGGAAGCGCAGGCGGCGGTGGCTCGTTCCACAGGCCGGTCGGCTCGTCAAGCGCACCAGCGGATCGTGTCAAGGCGCGGAACCCGGCGGTGGCGGGGCTATCCACCGGCGTGGCAGAGCTGCTTGATAAAGTCGAACGGGTGTTCGTCCTCGGTATCGACCCGGGCTTGTCGTGCTGTGGCTATGGCGTGGTGCGCCGGTGTGGGGGCCACCTGACGGCTACGACCGGGGGGATCGTGACCACCGGCCGTGAGATGCCCTTGCCCGAACGCCTCCTGATGATGCTCGGCGAGCTGCGCGCCTTGGTGGCCGAGGTGAGGCCCGACGCCGTGGTGGTCGAGCGTGTCTTCTTCCAGACCAACGCGCGCACGGCGATGGCCACCGGCCAGGCAGGCGGGGTGGCGCTGGTGGCTGCGGCCGAAGCCGGGTGCGAGGTGGCGCAGTACACCTCGAACGAGGTGAAGATGGCCGTAGTGGGTTTCGGCAGTGCTACCAAGGACCAGGTGCAACGCATGGTCGCCGCGCTGCTCGACCTGCCCGAGCCCCCGAGGCCCCCCGACGTCGCCGACGCGTTCGCACTGGCGCTGTGCCACCTGACGGCCCAGCCGCTGCGCCGCGCCATCGAAGCCGCCTCCATCGCCGACCCTCCGAGGTCGGCCGCTTCAGGAGCCCGGCGGTGATCGGCTGGCTGCGGGGAGAGCTGCTCGCCCGCACTCTCGAGGGAGAGCTTCTCGTCGACGTCGGAGGAGTCGGGTACCGGGTGAGCGTCCCCTCCCCGCTACTGGCCCGTGCCGGTGAGCTGGGCGACGAGGTGCGACTGCATGTCCACACGCACGTTCGCGAGGACGCGATCGTCCTGTACGGTTTCGCCACGGCCGAGGAGCGGCGTTGCTTCGAGGCTCTGGTGGGTGCCCACGGCGTGGGTCCCTCACTCGCCCTGGCGGTCCTGTCGGTGCTGACGCCGGCGGATCTCACCCGCGCGGTCATCGAAGAGGATCTCGGGGTGCTGTGCGAGGTGCCCGGCGTCGGGCGCAAGACCGCTGCACGGCTCGTGATCGATCTGCGTTCGCGATTGGAGCTGTCCGCATTGAACGGCTCGGGGGTGCCTGGTGGCGCGGGTGTTCCACTGAACTCCCGCGCGGAGGTGCGTGCCGCTTTGATCGAGCTCGGCTACGGGCCCGACGAGATCAGGCGCGCGCTCGATGGCATTGCCCCCGATGGGGCCGTGGAGGATCTGCTGCGCCAAGCCCTGCGCGAGCTGGCGGCAGCGCGATGAGCGGGCGGCGCGAGGTCGTCTCGGCCGCGCGCGAACGAGGAGCTCCGCAGGACGCCCGTCATGCGAGGCGCGGCACGAGCAGTCCCAAGCGCGAGCGCGACAAATCCAAGGAGCAAGCGCCTCTCGCATCGACGGGTGATGAGCTCGCAGTTGGCGGACACGGCGGCGACGCAAGGCCCGTAGACCCGGGCCCGGATCCCGCCGAGCTGGCCGACGAGGTCCGGCTTCGGCCCCGGTGGCTCAAGGAGTTCCTGGGCCAGCCCCAGCTGACCGAGCACCTGGAGATCGTGCTGGAGGCCGCCCGGCGCAGAGGCCAGTCTGTCGACCATCTTCTGTTCGCCGGAGCACCAGGTCTCGGGAAGACGAGCCTGGCGGGGATCGTCGCTGTCGAGATGGGAGTCGGATTCCGAGTGACCTCGGGCCCGGCCCTGGCGCGCACGGGCGACCTGGCTTCCATACTCACCGACCTCCAACCGGGTGACGTCTTGTTCATCGACGAGATCCACCGTCTCCCGCGTCCGGTGGAGGAGGTTCTCTACCCCGCCATGGAGGACTTCCAGCTCGACATCGTGATCGGCAAGGGGCCCACCGCGCGGTCGATCCGTCTCGACCTGCCACGTTTCACCTTGGTCGGGGCCACGACGCGCACCGGTCTTCTCTCAGGGCCGCTGCGCGACCGTTTCGGCTTCCTCGGCCGTCTCGATCTGTACGCGGCCGAAGACCTCTGCGGGATCGTGTCGCGTTCGGCCGGGATCCTGGGCGTGGACGTCGAGCCGAAAGGTGCTTGGGAGATCGCCTCGCGTGCTCGGGGCACACCTCGCATCGCGAACCGGCTCCTGCGTCGCGTGCGCGATTTCGTGGAGGTGCGAGCCGAGGGTCCTGTGACGGCCGAGCTGGCCGCCGTCGGGCTGGAGCTGTTCGGCATCGACCACCTCGGGCTGGACAAGGTCGACCGGGCGATTCTCGACGCCCTGTGCAGGAGGTTCGGCGGCCGCCCCGTGGGCCTCGTGACCCTGGCCCAGTGCGTGGGGGAGGAGCCCGACACGATCGAGGACGCCTACGAGCCGTTCCTGCTCCAGCAGGGTCTGCTCCAGCGCACCTCGCGGGGACGTACTGCGACGCCCCGCGGCTTCGAGCACCTGGGGGTGGAGGTGGCCGGGCAGGCGGCGCAAGGCCACGAGCCTGCCTTGTGGTGACGCGCCCGAGCGGTGAGCCGTCCTCTGCAGGAGCTTCGCGGATAGGCGAGCGACAGGGCGGACGAGCCTGCGACATATAGGCGAGCCCAGCCGCCCCGGGACGGAGGAGCAGCTGGACTAAGGTCGTACGCTCGGAGCCCAGCCGGAGACACCTAGCCCGACATGCACAACTTCCTGAGCATCTACAACACTGTGTTGGCGGCATCGAGCTCCACCACGAAGCCCAATTCCTCGGGGAACTACGCCGGGACCCTGGTCTTCGTCTTGCTGCTCGGGGTGATGGCGTACATGTTCTTCTTGCGGCCGCGCTCCCAACAGGCACGTCGCCAGCGCCAGCTCCTGCAGCAGATCACGGTCGGTGACGAGGTCCTTACCGGTGCCGGCATCTTCGGCCGGGTCCTGGACGTGGAAGCCGACAGGATCACGATCGAGACGGCGCCCGGCACGAGGATCACCGTGCTGCGCTCGACCATCGCCCGTCGCCTCACCGAGCACCCCGAAGAGGAGGCGGCCGGCTGGTCCGAGCAGGGCGGCTGGTCCGAGCAGGAGGACGACACGACCGGCTCGGGACAGCGCGACGCTCATCAAGAAGCCCTCTCCGACGCTCACCACGAGGCCCTCTCCGACGCTCGAGAGGACGAGGACCATCACGGTTGGGACGACCACGAGGTCGAGGCCGAGAACGACGGTGACGCCGCGGCGAGCGGGGAGCCAGGGGTGCGATGAAGCGCTCGTTGGTCGTGAGCCTCGTCGTGAGCGTCGGGGTGGCGGTCGTCTTCTTCGCCGCCACGCTCGGGGTGGGTTGGCACCCGAAGCTCGGGCTCGACCTGGCCGGCGGATCACAGGTCGTCTACCAACCCGTGCACCGCGTGTCCAGCGGCGACATGAACACGGCGATCGACATCATCCGCAACCGGGTGGACGCCGCAGGAGCGTCGGGAGCGACCGTGGCCTCCCAAGGGGGGAGGATTGTCGTGCAGTTCCCAGGGGTGAAGGACCCGGAACACTTGATCGCCCTCATCGGTACGACCGCCCAGCTCCAGTTCCGCCCCGTCCTGTGCCAGGCCGCGCCGTTCCAGGCGATCAAGGGCACGAAAGCTCCGACGACGTTGCCGAGCTCGTGTTCCTCGAGCCAGTACTCACTTCAGGCGCCGAACCTCACCGACAACCCGTCGAACACGAATCAGCCGACGAACGAAAGCTCGATCCCCGCCGACCCGGCACTCACCGCGATCCCGTCGACAGCCTCGGCCCAGGACGATTCCAATCCCGGGGCCTACGCGCTCCTGCCTTGGCAAGGCGGTGGCGGCTTGCGCTACCTGGTCGGACCTTCCGAGCTGAAGGGCTCAGCCGTCGCATCGGCGCAGGCAGTGTTCAAGACTCCGGATTGGGTCGTCGACGCCAACCTGACGAGCTCGGGCTCCAAGGGGTGGGACACGATGGCCCAGAAGTACTTCCACGAGATCATCGCGGTCGACCTCGACGGCCTGGTCGTCTCCGCTCCGGTGACCCTCCCAAACAACACCACCTTCACCTCGTTCGCCGGCAAGGTCGAGATCAGCGGCTCCTTCACCCAGAGCCAGGCCCAGACGCTTGCGCTGGACCTGAACTACGGCGCCCTGCCGGTGCGCTTCAAGAACGGCAGCTACGCCGACCGGACGACGGTGTCGCCGACCCTGGGAAAGTCCTCCCTCAAGGCCGGGCTCGCGGCCGGCATAGGCGGGCTGCTCCTCGTGCTGCTCTACACGATCTTCTACTACCGGGCTCTCGGGATCGTGGTCGTCTCGGGCCTTGCCACCACGGCGGCGCTCCTGTGGGCGATCGTCTCGGCTCTGGGGCACACGTCGATGAACCTCACCCTCGACCTGGCCGGGGTGACCGGCGTGATCGTGTCGATCGGGATCACCGTCGACTCCTACATCGTGTACTTCGAACGCCTGAAAGACGAGGTGCGAAGCGGCAGGTCGGTTCGCACGAGCGTGGACCGCAGCTTCCGCGGGGCGTTTCGGACCGTGTTGGCGGCGGACCTGGTGTCGCTCGCCGCGGCGGTCGTGTTGTACCTCGTTGCCGTGGGCACGGTGCGGGGATTCGCCTTCTTCTTGGGGCTGGCGACGCTGCTCGACATTGCCACGACGTACTTCTTCACCCGTCCGCTGGTCATCCTGCTCGGCCGTAGCGCCCGGGTCACCGGGGCGCGGATCATAGGCGTGGCCCGGGGACTGGCGGTGGAGTCGGGGGTCCCACGATGAGCACCGTGACCGATGCCCTCGGCGCAGAGGGCACGTCGGCGCGGCCGAACGCGCTCATCCGTCTCTACAGGGGTGAGACCTCTTACGACTTCGTCGGACGGCGACGCTGGTGGTTCTTGCTCTCGGGCATAGTCATCCTCGTAGGGCTGGCGTCGCTCGGGACCAGGGGACTCAACTTCGGGATCGACTTCAGGGGCGGCCAGCAATGGCAGATCGAGGCCCCGGGACTGAGCGTCGCGAAGGTGCAGAGCGCCGTGCAGGGCGCGGGACTGAGCGGCGCGACGGTGCAGATCCTCGGCGGCAAGACCGTGCAGATCTCCGCCAACCTGAACGGCGAATCGGCCACCCGCCAGGCCGCTACGAAGCAGGCCGTGCGCGCTGAGCTCAGCCGGCTCGCGCACGGCCAGCAGGTCTCGATCACCGACGTGGGGCCCACGTGGGGAAGCCAGATCACGAACAAGGCGATCACCGCGGTGATCGTGTTCTTCTTGGTCGTGGTCATTTACATATCGCTGCGATTCGAGTGGAAGATGGCGATCGCCGCGTTGCTCGCGGTGATCCACGACCTGCTGGTAGTTGTCGGGATCTACTCGCTCACCGGGTTCCAGGTGACCTCGAGCACCGTGATAGCGGTGCTCACGATTCTCGGGTACTCGCTCTACGACACCGTCGTCGTCTTCGACCGCGTCGCCGACAACACGAAGGGACTCGGTGCATCTGGGCGGATGACCTACGAGGACGTCGTCAACCTGTCGATGAACCAGACCCTCGCCCGTTCGATCAACACCTCGCTCGTGGCGATCCTCCCGGTGTTGTCGGTGCTCGTCATAGGTGCGCAGCTGCTCGGGGCGACGACCCTGCAGTACTTCGGGCTGGCACTGGTCATCGGCCTCACCTCGGGGGCCTACTCCTCCATCTTCGTCGCGTCGCCGGTGCTGTCGATCATGAAAGAGCGCGAGCCCCGGTACACGAACATCCGCCAGAAGCTGGCAACGCGTGCCGATCGGACGGGACTACTGACACCCCGTGCGGCCGCGATGCTCGCGGTGGCCGGGGCTTCGGGCGGGACGAGGTCCGCATCCGGTGGCGGCGGGACCAAGGAGCAGGTCCGAGGGCGTCCGACAGCCGCCGCGTCAGGACGGACCGCGGTCCTAAGGCCCGGCGCGGGCACGGGAGCGAAGGGAGCGGCCGCCCGGGCTGCTAGCACGGAGACGACAGAGGTGCTCGAGGAGGAGATGCCCGACGGCGCCGTCGACGGGCAGATCGCCAAGCCTCGGCCGTCCGGCGCAGCCAAGCGTCCCGGCGCTTCGGCGTCGCAGGCGCGCCGTCCGGCTCCTCGCCCGAGAAAGGGCAAGGGCAGCCGCAAGGGTCGTCGCCACTGATACGCGGCCAGGTGCACCATTGCTGGCGCGTTGGGCCTGCAGGTGGCTGCGCAAGGTCACCCGGGCAGGTACCGTGAGTAGATGCTGACGGTCGAACCCCTGGCTGGTGTGTTGGGTCGGCCGGGTCCTGAGGGCGACCTCCTCGAGGGGGTGCGGGCGGCCTACGAGGCCCGGCGTCCGACCTCCGCGGCGGCGGACCTGAAGCTCATCACCCAGGCGGGGCAGGCGGCCACCGTGGCCCACCAGGGCCAGGTGCGACAGAGCGGGCATCCGTTCATCACGCATCCGGTGGCGGTGGCCACGATCGTCGCAGATCTCGGTCTCGACGCCCGATCGGTGGCAGCAGCTCTGCTGCACGACGCCGTCGAGGACACAGGGATGACGCTTTCCCAAGTCTCCGAGGAGTTCGGCCCCGAGGTCGGCGCGATCGTCGACGGCGTGACGAAGCTCGACCGCCTCCAGTTCGACTCCAAGGAGGCCCAGCAGGCGGCCACCGTGCGCAAGATGCTCGTGGCCATGGCGAACGACTGGCGGGTGCTCGTCATCAAGCTGGCCGACCGACTCCACAACATGCGGACGATCTCTGCCATGCCCGAGTGGAAGCAGCGCCGGACGGCACAGGAGACGCTCGACATCTACGCCCCACTGGCCCACCGCCTGGGCATCCAGGAGCTCAAATGGCAGCTCGAGGACCTCGCCTTCGCGACCCTTCAACCCAAGCGGTACGCAGAGATCGAGCAGATGGTCGCCACCCGGGCACCCGAGCGCGACCAGTACCTAGCGCGCGTCCTCGTGGCGGTGCGCGAGCGTCTCGCGGAGTCCGGCATCGACGCCGAGGTGACCGGCCGGCCGAAACACCTGTGGAGCATCTACGAGAAGATGGTCGTGCGGGAGAAGGAGTTCGC
>JBELAS010000052.1:0-7934 GCA_049508615.1 Acidimicrobiales bacterium | reverse complement strand
CGCCAGCGCCTCCTCGAGTGTGGTGCGGAGGGCCTCTGTGACGTGCAACTCGGACGCCTTGGCCACGATGCACACCGCCTCGGTGTCCGCCTTCACCAGCTGGCGAAGAACGTCATCGTCCTCCGCACGCACTCCCACCCGGCGCGTGGAGCCGAAGGCGACGAGGGTCGCCGTCGACATGTGAAGCTCAGTGGGTGCCCGCATGAAGAATTCCTCGTCCTTCGGGTTGGCACCGGGCCACCCCCCTTCTACGAAAGCGACCCCCAGGTGGTCGAGCTGCTCGGCCACCCGCAGCTTGTCGTCGACGGTTAGAGACAGCCCCTCCTGTTGTGACCCGTCGCGCAGTGTGGTGTCGAAGATGTCGACCGCTTCGGGCAGGGTAGGCGGGACGAGACCGTGGCCCCGGCTCTGGCCCTGGCTCCGGCTCCGGCTGTGGCTCCGGCTCTGGCCCTGGTTCCGGCTCTGGCCCTGGCGCTGGCTGTGGCTGTGGGCAGTGCGCTCACCGGCGGGCGCGTCACCACTGAACTCAGCACCGACCGGGGCACCCTCCCCATCGCCCTTCGGCTGACGCCTCGTCGCCGTACCGGCCGGATCCCGTGACCGGCCGGTACGCCCTGCGCCTGAGGGCGCAGGCCCTCCACCGAGCCCCGATCCACCGACGAGGTCGTCAACGAAATCATTCGACATGTTCGACCCAGTCCTTGTAGCGGTCGATCTCTCCGCGAACGGCGGCGAAGTATGTCTGCTGGATCTGCCTGGTGATCGGGCCGGGGCGTCCGTCACCGACCGGACGGTCGTCCACCTCACGGATCGGCACCACCTCAGCCGCCGTTCCCGTCAGGAACGCCTCGTCAGCCAGGTACAGGTCGGTGCGCACGAGTCCCTCGAAGTCCACTTCGTACCCCAAGTCGGTGGCAATCGTCGTCACCGAGTCCTGCGTGATGCCGTGGAGGGCGCCTGACTCCGAGAGCGGAGGGGTGAGGATGCGCCTGCCTTTTATCACGAACAGGTTCTCGCCGGTGCACTCGCAGACGCGCCCGTCGGGAGCGAGCAGCACGGCCTCGTCGTAGCCGGCCTTCAACGCCTCGACCTTGGCCAGCGAGGAGTTCACGTACATGCCCGTGCCTTTCGCCGCGGTGGGCACAGCGTTCGGATCGTGACGCTGCCAGGAGGACACCTTGAGCCGGACGCCGTCGGTAATGCCCTTCTCTCCCAGGTACGTGCCCCACGGGTAGGCCACGATCGCCACCTGCACCGGGCACGGCAACGGATTGAGGCCCATCTCCCCGTAGCCGAGGAAGACGATCGGCCTTATGTAACAGCCCTCGGAGAGCCCGTTCACCGCCACCACGTGCTTCGTGGCCGCCACGAGCTCGTCGAGGTCGTAGGGCACGTCGATCATGAACACCTTCGCCGAGGCGAGCAGGCGGCGGATGTGGTCGGTCAGCCTGAACACTGCCACCCCGGAACTCGTCGGGTAGGCACGGATGCCCTCGAAGACGCCCGAGCCGTAGTGGAGCGAGTGGGTCAACACGTGGATCCGGGCCTGGTCCCAGTCGACGAGCTCGCCGTCTAACCAGATCTTGTCGGTTGGAATGATGGGCACTTCTCAGAGCCTCTCTGCGATCGCGTCGCCGACGGCGACGGTGGACGGGAACGGGATACCTGCTGCGCTTCCGGCGCGCTCTGCCTTTCCGGAATGCTCTGCCAAGTAGGCGGATACTGCTTTCGATACTCGCTCCGCGGCGTCCGTCTCGCCGAGGTGCTCGAGCATCAGCGCCGCAGAGCGGATGGCCGCGAGAGGGTTTGCCTTTCCCGTGCCCACGATGTCGTGCGCGGCACCGTGAACTGGCTCGAACAGCGACGGGCCGGTACGGGCCGGATTCAGGTTGGCAGAGGCTGCAAAGCCGATGCCCCCCGAGACGGCGCCGGCAAGGTCGGAGAGTATGTCGCCAAAGAGGTTGTCGGTGACGATCACGTCGTAACGGGTGGGTTGCTCGACCAAGTAGATGCACGCCGCGTCGATGTGGTGATAGTCACGCTCGACCCCGCGATAGTCGGCTGCAAGCTCGTCCACCGTACGCTGCCACAGGTCGCCGGCGAAGGCGAGCACGTTAGTCTTGTGCACGAGCGTGAGATGCTGCCGAGGCCTGCGCGACGCCAGCTCGAAGGCGTAGCGCACGCAACGCTCCACCCCCATGCGCGTGTTGACCGATCCCTGGGTCGCCACCTCGGCGGGGGTGCCCTTCCGCAGGAACCCGCCTTCGCCCGCGTAGACACCCTCGGTGTTCTCGCGCACGATCACAAAGTCGCAGTCCGACGCGGGGGCCGTGCCCGGTGCGCTCACGAACGGTCGCAGGTTCACGTAGAGGTCGAGCTCGAACCGGAGCCGCAACAACAGGCCCCGCTCCAAGAGCCCCGGTGGCACCTCGGTCGTGCCCACCGCCGGCCCCACGGCGCCGAGGAGGATCGCATCGAAGCCGCGCAGCTCCTCGAGCACGCGGTCGGAAAGCACCTCCCCCGTGCGCAGGTAGTGGGCGGCGCCGAGCTCGTAGTGCGTCTCCTCGATGGCCACCCCCGTGGCGGCGACGACCTTCAGCGCCTCGGCGAGCACCTCCGGGCCTATGCCGTCGCCACCTATGACCGCGACGCGATGTCGCCTGCTCTGGCTCACCTGCCCACCTGCCTGCCCGATTTGCTGCTCACCAGTCTGCCCTCACGTACTCGCCCGATCCGCTGCCCACCTGCCCACCTGACCAGCTGACCAGCTGCCCACCTGCTCACCTGACCAGCTGCCCACCTGACCAGCTGCTCGGTTGGTGGAGGCATTCAGCTGGAGCCACCCGGCTGCGCCGGTCCGGAAATGAAAAACCGCCCACATTCGTGGACGGTCGGGCAGGCGCACACGGGTGTGCGCGCCTATTCGATGATGATTACGGCAGCAGTCGTGCGGTTCATTGAACTACCAGTCTCCCCCACCATGACCAGGTCGTCAACCTCCTGGGCTCTTCCCGTCGTCCTGTCACCTCGCCCTCGACGGTTTCTCAAGAGCCCGTCCCACCGCCGGTCTCGCCAGCCTCCCGCCAGCTGGACCGCCGACAGGTGGCACCTCGCCAGCCGGTAACCTCGTTCAGGTGATCGAGGAGCCGACGCACCTAACACGCGCCACCTACGAACGCCTCCAGGTCGAGCTCGAGGACCTGACCACCCGGGGACGGGTCGAGGCCGCCCGGGCGATCGAGGCTGCGCGCGCGCTCGGCGACCTGTCGGAGAACGCCGACTACCACGCGGCCAAAGACAGCCAGGGAACGATGGAATCGCGAATCCGCCAGATCCGGGCGACCCTGACAAAGGCCGCGATCGTCGAGGACATGGGCGCCCCCTCCCCCTCCGGCACGGTGTCGGCCGGGTCGATCGTGGCGATCCGCTACGAGGGCGACGACGACGTCGAGCGTTTCCTCGTCGGCTCCATCGAGGAGCGCCACGACCAGTTGAACGTGGTCTCACCCCGCTCCCCGCTGGGCCAGGCCCTGATCGGCAAGGGCCCCGGCGAGGTCGTCGAGTACGAGGCCCCCGGCGGCAAGCTGCGTTTCGAGATCATCCAGATCGGAAGCTAGTGACCATGGCCGCCCGACAGGCACCGGGCCCGATCGATGACGCCCCCCGCACCTCGAACGAGAAGGGCGCCCCCCGCACCCTGAGCGAGAAGGTGTGGGAACGCCACGTCGTCAGCCGTACCGAAGGGGAACCGGACCTGCTCTTCGTGGACCTCCACCTCGTACACGAAGTCACGTCCCCTCAGGCGTTCGACGGGTTGCGCGTTGCGCGACGCACGGTTCGCCACCCGGAGCTCACGGTGGCGACGGCCGACCACAACGTGCCCACCACGGGTCTCGACCAACCCGTCGCCGACCCCGTCTCCGCGAAACAGCTGGAGGTGCTTGCCGCGAATTGCGCCGAGTTCGGCATCACCTGCTACCCGATGGGACATACGAACCAGGGCATCGTGCACGTCATCGGCCCCGAGCTCGGCCTCACCCTCCCGGGGATGACCGTCGTGTGCGGCGACAGCCACACCTCGACCCACGGCGCCTTCGGGGCACTCGCCTTCGGGATCGGCACCTCGGAGGTCGAGCACGTGCTCGCCACACAGACCCTTCCCCAGCCACGGCCAGCCACCATGGCGATCGAGGTCGACGGTGCCCTGCCGGCATGGGTGTCGGCGAAGGACGTCGTCCTGGCGATCATCGGCAAGATCGGGACCGGCGGCGGTGTCGGTCACGTGGTCGAGTACCGCGGGTCCGTCATTCGCTCGCTCTCGATGGAGGGCCGGATGACCGTGTGCAACATGTCGATAGAAGCCGGAGCGCGTGCCGGGATGATCGCCCCCGACGAGACGACTTTCGACTACATCGAGGGCCGTCCGTACGCGCCGAGCGGAGCGCGATGGGAGGAAGCGCTCAGTGACTGGCGCGGCCTGGTGACCGACGATGGTGCCACCTTCGACAAGACCGTGCGGATCGACGCATCGTCTCTTGCTCCGCACGTCACCTGGGGCACGAACCCCTCCCAGGTGGTCCCCATAGGAGGGTCGGTCCCCCACCCCGACGAGCTCGCCGAGCCCGCCATGCGTGAGGCGGCGGCACGGGCGCTCGAGTACATGGGGCTCACAGCTGGTACCGCATTGCACGACGTCGCGGTTGACACAGTCTTCATCGGCTCGTGTACGAACTCACGGATCGAGGACCTGCGCGAGGCTGCCCAGGTCCTCGAAGGTCGTCACGTACGCCAGGGACTCCGGGCGCTCGTGGTGCCGGGGTCGCACCGTGTGAAGGCGCAGGCCGAGGCCGAGGGACTGGACAAGGTCTTCGTGACCGCGGGTTTCGAGTGGCGCGAGCCTGGTTGTTCGATGTGCCTGGCCATGAACCCTGACAAGCTCTCTGTCGGCGAACGTTGCGCGTCGACATCGAACCGGAACTTCGAAGGTCGTCAGGGTCGGGGCGGCCGCACGCACCTCGTTTCGCCCGCGGTTGCCGCCGCCACGGCCGTGGCAGGCCGCTTCGCCGCCCCGGACGAGCTCCCGTGAAGCGGGTGCAGGTGGTGACCGGGCGGGCGGTGCCGCTCGACCGCTCCGACGTCGACACCGACCAGATCATCCCCTCGGACTGGTTGAAGCGCGTGGAGCGCACCGGGTTCGGCGCAGGGCTGTTCTCGGATTGGCGAGACGAGCGCGACTTCGTCCTGAACCGCCCCGAGCACGCTGGGGCGACGATCCTCGTGGCCGGCCCGAACTTCGGCACGGGTTCGTCGCGCGAGCACGCGGTGTGGGCACTCATGGACTACGGCTTCGAGGCGGTCGTCTCGTCGCGCTTCGGCGACATCTTCCGCATCAACTGCACGAAGCAGGGCCTCTTACCAGCACAGGTGGAGCCCTCTTTCGCGAGCGCCCTGCTGGACGCCGTGATCTCGGACCCCTCTCTCGAGCTCACGATCGACGTGGCAAGGGGCACGATCGAGGCGCCTGCGGCGGGGCTGTCGGGGACGTTCCCACTCGACGAGTTCACCCGAGACAGGCTGCTGAACGGCTGGGACGACATCGGTCTCACGCTGCGTCACGAGAACGCCATCTCTGCCTACGAACACCGGCGTCCGGCGTGGATGCCTTCGGCCGGCCCCTCCCGTAGCCGCGCCGGCCCTTGACCGAACGCCCGGGACAGCAGATACCTCGCCGTTCCACGGTCGTCGCCACCGGGCTTGTTCACGGCCGGCGCGACCTACGTCACGTCGGACTCTGTCGTCGACGATGTCTTGGTGCACGCCCGTGAAGTTCTCGAGCACACCGGCAACCTGCACGAGTCGGTCGCCTCGGCCCGAACGTCATGGACGAAGGTAGTTCGGAAAACGGTATTTCGCTATAACTTGTCGTCCAGCAGTACACCGGACTGCCAGTAGACATGGGGGAGGAAGCACTGTGCTGAAAGACTTCAAGGCATTCATCCTTAGGGGTAGCGTCATCGACCTGGCGGTGGGCATCGTGATCGGTGTCGCGTTCACCACGGTGGTGTCGTCTTTCGTGAAGAACCTGCTCACACCGCTCGTGACTATCCCCGGCAAGGTGAACTTCAGTGGGCTCCACGTGACGGTGCGCCACAGCGTGTTCGCCTACGGAACCTTTCTGAACGATCTCGTCTCGTTCGTGATCGTGGCAGCAGCCGTGTTCTTCTTCGTGGTCCGCCCTGTGAACGCGCTCGTGGCCAGGCGCCGCCGTGGGCAGGAAATCGAGTCCGACACTCGCGACTGCCCCGAGTGCTTGAGCGAGATACCGGTCGCGGCCCGCCGTTGCGCCCACTGCACATCGCTTGTGCAGCCAGCCACTTAGTCAGTGCGCATATAGGCATGCGACGGCTGGGGGTTCGCGAGGTCCGCCTACGGGCCGGCGTCGATCCGGCGCTCTTGGTTTCGCGCCCGGATCCGCATTAGGCGGTTCACCGCGGCCAGATAGGCGCGCGCCGAGGCCTCCACCACGTCGGTGGACACGCCGCGGCCTGACACCTTGAGCCCGTCGGCCTCGAGCTGGACGACTACGTCACCGAGCGCGTCGACCCCGCCGGTGACCGAGGACACGTTGAAGCCGATGAGCTGCGCCTCGACCGCCGTGGCCTTGCGGATGGCGGTGCTGGCCGCGTCGATCATGCCGTTGCCCTCGGCCGCAGCTTCGACCTTGTCGCCCGCGCGGCTCACGACCACCCGAGCGTGGGGCATCCCGACGGTGCCGCCCGACACCTCGAGCGCCTCCAGTTGGAAGTCCTCCACAAGGTCTTGACCGAGCTCCTCGATGACGATCGCCTCGACGTCGGCCTCGGAGATCTCCACCTTGCGGTCCGCCAGCTCCTTGAACCTGCTGAACGCCCGGTTCAGCCCCTCGCCCTGGATCTTTATGCCCATCTTCGCCAGGGTGTCGGAGAAGGCGTGGCGGCCCGAGTGCTTGCCGAGCACTATCTGCCGTCCCACCTGGCCCACGCTCGCGGCTTCGATGATCTCGTACGTCGAACGGTCGGCGAGCACGCCGTGCTGGTGGATACCCGACTCGTGGGCGAACGCGTTGCGCCCGACCACCGCCTTGTTGAACTGCACGGGATAGCCGGTGAGCCTCGACACGAGGCGAGAGGCGCGCGCCAGCTCCTCGGTACGCACGGTGGTTGTGACCCCGGGAAACTGGTCGGGGCGGATGCGGATCGCCAACACGACCTCTTCCAGCGCCGCGTTGCCAGCCCGCTCGCCGAGACCGTTCACACACACCTCCACCTGCCGGGCCCCGGCCCGCACTGCGGCAAGCGTGTTGGCCGTGGCCATGCCCAGGTCGTTGTGACAGTGGGTGGACAGGACGTAGTCACCGGGCACCTCGCTGCGGATGTGCTCGTTCAGGGCTCCGAAGTCCCAGGGGATGCCGTAGCCGACGGTGTCGGGGATGTTGAGGGTGGTGGCACCTGCCTCCACGGCCACGCCGAGCACTTCGAGCATGAATTCGAAGGGAGTACGCGTGGCGTCCTGCGGGCTGAACTCGACATCTGCGGTGTGCTCGCGCGCCCTTGCCACTCCGGCGCGCGTCTCGGCCAGCACCTGCTCCGGGGTCATCTTCAACATGTGCTCCATGTGCTGCGGGCTGGTGGAGATGAACACGTGAACGCGCGCGCGATGCGCGTCGCGCACAGCCTCCCAGCAACGGTCGACGTCTGAGAGCTGAGTGCGCGACAGACCGCAGATAGCCGGGGCGTCGGGCGCGTTCCCTACTGAACGTGCGATGGCCTGCACGGCCTCGAAGTCCCCCTGGCTGGCGACGGGGAAACCGGCTTCGATGTAGTCGACGCCTACCCGCGCGAGCTGCTCGGCGATCTCCAACTTCTCGGCGGCGTCGAGCGAGACGCCGGGCGACT
>JBELAS010000051.1:0-7964 GCA_049508615.1 Acidimicrobiales bacterium | reverse complement strand
CGAGCAACCGGGTGTCGCCGGTCACCTCGCCGAGCTTTCGGTAACGGACTTTGGCGAGGACCGGGTACATCATCGCGAGGAGGCCTATGAAGATCGGGGCCGGGACCCCCGCGGTCACATGCGCCGAGTCGAGCGCGTGACTGAGGCCCGTGACGCCGCGCCCGAGCCCGAGACCGAGACCCATCGCGACGAGGATCCACGCCGGGAGGAACCGGTCGAGGACCGAGAGCCTCGAAAGGACCGGGGCGCCCTCTGTGGTTGCTGGCTCGTCCCTTACAAGGGTGTCGGTCACTGCTGGGCCGTTCTCGGAGGCACTGGAGTAGTGTGGATTATAGATCGATGACTGTCAATGGGAGGTCGAATGCCTCAGGCTCTCAGCGCTGGCGAGCCCAGGTCCGGTGGTGTCGAGGCACTTTGCTGTACGGCGCTGACGGAGGTGCCGCTCTCGGAGGTCGAGTCCATGGGTCTTGCAGCAGTCCTGGCGGCCCTGGGCGATCCCGTCAGGCTGCGGCTTCTTTCGATCGTGGCTGCCGAAGGCGAGGTCTGCAGCTGCAATCTCGAAGGCCCGCTCAACAAGAGCCAGCCGACGATCTCGCACCACACGAGGGTGCTCACCGAGGCCGGGCTCATCGTCGGGGAGAAGCGTGGGAAATGGACGTGGTGGCGGGTGGTGCCCGAACGGCTCGCCGCGCTGCGCCGAGCTCTCGGCGGCAAGTAGGCGGTGCACGGCGTCCTGCTGCCGCACCGCAGGCGGTCCCAGAGGGCTACGAGGTCTTGAGAACGACCTTGCCGAACAGGTCGCCGCTGATCATGGCCTCAAACCCTTCACGGGCCCGCGCGAGCGGGAGCACACGGTCGATCGGCGGTCGAACCCCGGACACCTCACATAGGCGGGCCAGGGCGCAGAGCTCGTCACGGCTCCCCATCGTCGATCCGACTATGTGCAGCTGGAGGAAGAACACCCGGGTCAGATCTGCAGGTGGATTGCCTCCGCTCGTGGCACCGCAGACCACCAAGGTGCCGCCCGGTCTGAGCGACTTGAGGGAATGGGACCAGGTGGCCTCGCCTACGGTCTCGAGCACGGCGTCGACACGTTCGGGCAGGCGCGCGCCGGGCTCGAATGCCTGGTCTGCTCCCAACTCCATCGCGCGGGCCCGCTTCTTCTCGCTCCGGCTCGTGACCCACACCCGGTATCCGGTTGCTGAACCCAGGATCGTCAACGCGCTGGCCACTCCACCGCCCGCGCCTTGCACGAGCACGGTGCCACCCGGCTTGACCCCGCTCTTGGTGAAGAGCATCCGGTACGCGGTGAGCCAGGCGGTCGGGAGGCAGGCTGCTTCTTCGAACGACAGTGCGGAGGGCTTGGAGACGAGGTTTCGCCTGGGAACTGCGACGAGCTCGGCGAGCGTCCCGTCGTGGACCTCCGAGAGGAGGCTGCGACGGGGGTCGACGGTGTCGTCGCCCACCCAGCCGTCGCTGGCGATGACACTGTGAACGATCACTTCGTTGCCGTCCTCGTCGACTCCGGCCGCGTCACATCCCAGCACGATCGGGAGACGCTCCTTGTCGATTCCCACACCTCGAAGCGTCCAGATATCGTGATAGTTCAGCGAGGCGGCCCGAACCTTGACGGTCGCCCAGCCGCCTACCGGTCGCGGGTCGCGGTGCTCACCGACGACCAGCCCGCTGAGCGGGTCGTCACGAGAGACTGATCTCGCGCTCACAGCAAGCAAGGTCTTGAAGTTCTCCGGGCCTCGAGGGGTCGAGATTCTTTCTGGCCTGGGCCGCTTGGGCTTCCGACTGCAGATTACGCCGACAACAGCTGAGGTGGGAATCCCACCTGGGAACCTCCCGACGTTCGATCAGGTTCGGTCGTGTCATGGCCGATGACCAGAGCCCGCCGCCCCGGCCCGTGCTAGCCGTTCACCATCCGACATGTCCCAGGCCGGTACGATTTCCCGAGCCAAGGCACTGGTCGGAAGGACGCACCAGAACCCATGAAGCTGATCGTCACCGGCCAGGTCGACGACGTGGTCACCGCGATCCTCGACGTCGCCAGACCGGCTCGATCGGTGACGGCAAGGTGTGGGCCCAACCGCTCGAGTCGCTGGTGCGTGAATGCACCGGCGAGCGGGGGATGGGCGCTCTCTGACGGTCCGAGGCGTCGGTTCAGCCGTTGACGACGCAAGCCCGATCGAACCACGGATAGGAGCGAGCACCACAAATGAACGCCACCGACACGACCTGGGTCCTCGTCTCTGCCGCTCTCGTGCTGTTCATGACGCCGGGCCTCGCCATCTTCTACGGCGGCTTGGTCCGCTCGAAGAACGTGCTGGCCATCATGATGAACAACTACATCACGATAGGAGTGGTCAGCGTGCTCTGGGCTGTGATCGCGGCCAGTCTCGCCTTCGGCCGTGACGCGGGCTTCGGGCTCATCGGGAACTTCTCGCTGGCGGGTCTGGCGGGCATGGCACACGGGCTTCCGGGCTTCGCGCACTCGGGAGCATCGCCGCTTGCCATCGTGACCTTCCAGATGATGTTCGCCATCATCACCGCCGCCTTGATCACCGGTGGTACGGCGGACCGGATCAAGTTCACGGCCTTCGTGGTGTTCATCTGCCTCTGGGTTCTCCTCGTGTACGCGCCGCTCGCCCACTGGGTGTTCAGCCCAGAGGGATGGCTCGCCCGACGCGGCGTGCTCGACTTCGCCGGCGGCACGGTCGTGGAGATCAACTCTGGTTTCTCCACCTTGGCCATCGTGCTCGTGCTCGGGCGGCGCCGAGGATGGCCCCGTGAGGGGATGGCCCCGCACTCGGTTCCGTTGAGCCTGCTCGGCGTGGGCATCCTGTGGTTCGGCTGGTTCGGGTTCAACGCCGGCTCGGCGCTCGGGATGAGCAACGTGACGGTATATGCCTTCGTGAACACCCAACTGGCCGCTTCGGCAGCGCTGATCGGCTGGGTGTGCTTCGAGCGTGTCAGGTCGTCCTATCCGACGACCCTTGGCGCCGCCTCGGGGGCGATCGCCGGCATGGTCGCCATAACGCCGTGCGCCGGGTTCGTGACGCCGATGGCGTCCATCCTCATCGGCGTCCTCGCCGGCGTCATCTGCGCGATGGCCGCGCGTGCGAAGTTCAAGCTGGGTTACGACGACTCCCTCGATGTGCTTGCCGTCCACGGGATCGGCGGGGTCGTGGGCATGGTGCTCCTGGGCTTGTTCGCCACCCGTACCGTCAATCCCGGCGGGGCAAACGGCCTCTTCACCGGTGGCGGGTTTCACTTCTTCGGATTGGAGATCCTCGCCACCGTCGTGGCCATCGCTTTCACCTTCACGGTGACCTGGCTGCTCGCCAAGGCCGTCGATCTCACCATTGGCCTGCGGGTAAGCCCCGAGGACGAGTACGCCGGGCTCGACCTCACCCAGCACGCCGAAAGCGCCTATTCACTCGGGAGTTGACCGAGGTCTGGGCACCGGCACATTCACACATCACGGACGCGGTGCCTCCCGGCTACTAGGCCCCTGAGCGACGCCCGGCCTTTCTCAGTGCGCCCCCGGCAGCGCCGGAGTTCAAGGGAGATAAGCCACACCCGCAAGGCGCCCCCGGCAGTGATGGGCGCCCCCAGCCTCCCAGAATGCGAACCTTGAGCCGTTGGTGGAGGGACCGGCAATCAGCCTGGCTGCTCGGCACGCGAAGGTCCGCCGTGAGGGGTACGCCAAGTGAGGCCGGTTCGTGTGGTCGCCAGCACGGTCGCCATCACCCCCGCCAGCACGGTCGCCAGTCCTGAATGGACCACCCTGTGCCGGCCGAAGTGCCAGCTTGGCGCTACTCCAACCCCGCCAGTCGCGACCCCCGACTTCTTGGGGTTGTTCTGATGAAATCTTCTTCTCTGCGGCCGCGGGCCGGCGACGGGCTCGTGATGGAGGTGGCGCACCGGCTGACCGAACGGGACCGCTCCATCTTGACCATGCTCTCTCGCCACCGGGTGTTCACGACCGACCAGCTGGCCGAGATGTACTTCGACAACATCAACACCGCTCAGCACCGGTTGACCACGCTCTACAAGCTCCGGCTGCTCGACCGCTTCCAGCCGCTCGACCACCGTTACGCCAGCCTCCCGTACCACTACGTCCTCGACCAGCTGGGCGCCATGGTGGTCGCCGCGGAGCGCGGCGAGGACCTCGACAAGTCTCGTTGGCGGGCCGACAAGGCTCTCGCCATTGGCAAGAGCCAGCGCCTCCGGCACCTCGTCGGCGTGAACGGGTTCTTCAGCGCCATGGTTGCCGAGTCCCGGTGCCGGGACGATTGCGACCTGTCGCTCTGGTGGTCGGAGCGCCACTGCGCCGGCCAGTTTGACCGGATCGCCCAGCCCGACGGCCTCGGCGTGTGGGAGGACGCCGGCAATCGGGTCGTCTTTTGCCTGGAGTACGACCGCTCTACCGAGACCCTGGACCGCCTCGCCAAGAAACTCGGCAGCTATGAGGACCTCCAGGTCGCCAGCGGCCTCGCCTACTGGATCTGCTTCTGCTTCGGCCACCCGCGCCGGGAGGCTGGTGCACGGCGGGTCCTGGCACAGGCAACCGTTCCGGTGGCGACCGCGGCACTGGGGCCGGTGCAGCGGCCGCACGAGGCCATTTGGGCGCCGGTCGGCTATGAGGGCGTGCGGCTGCGGCTTACCGAGCTGGCTGCCTTGCCCATCCCGCCGGAGTCCGAGGCCCGCGTCGCAGAGACCCAGGCGTACCGGCGCCGGACTGCCGAGCAGTGCGTGTAACGAGACATGCTCCGTTCCCAGCGGGCCGAGGGTCGTGGATCTGATCGGCCGCCGCGATTGGTGTTCCCCCCGCCGAGGAAGGGGATCGGGCAATCTGTTCCCGTGAGCGGAGAGTCCTCAGGCCCGCCTGACCCTGTTTCACCGGGCTGGTACCCGGACCCTTGGCGGATTGCGCCTCTTCGCTGGTGGGATGGCCGGTCATGGACCGGAAACGTGTCGGGCGCGGACTCGGCGTTCGCCAACGTGGCCGAGTTCGTGGGCGGCATGAACGTGCCCTCGCAACTGGGCGGTCGGCTCAATGCAACGGTTCCTTGTGTACGACTGACGATCAGCGCAGACAGCTTGCGGATGCATTCTCGGTTCTTCCTCTCGGCGATGTTCTCGGATTTCGAAGTGCCACTCCGCGACATCACTGCGGCCTTCCGCCTCAGGGGCACCTTCATGACCTCTGGAGTGGGTTTCGAACTCTCCGATGGCCAGCTGGCGTATTTCTGGACCCTTGGGGACAAGGATCGGATCCTCGCGGTGCTCCAGCAACGGGGGATTCCGATCGACCCTGAGCCACGTCGTGCACTCGGGGCGGTGTCGGGACAATTCGGGATGTTGTGGAACCGGGGTAGATCCACTTCTCCGTCCTCGGTGGCGAAGGTTCCGGGGTACTCGCGGCCCATGAAGCGGCTGATGCCCCTGTTCATAGTTCTCGGGATCGCGGTCATCGTGACCTTCGCCTCTAGGGGAACTCCCTTCGGATGGTTCGTGGCAGCCATTGGAGCTATCGGCGTCGTGCAATCGATTGTCGTGTGGCGACGAAATCGCAGCATGTAAGTACGGTGCAACTCGGCTACGCGCCTTGTCGGCAAAACTTGACTCGATGAGCGGCACCTTCCACGCGTGCACCCTCCCGTGGGCGATCTGGCCTTGGGGGATCACGCTGACCCATTCCGATACCGACGTGCTGCCCGAGTGTTCGGTTGAGTTCGGGGCGTTGGTCGCGAGGCCAACTCGTCCATACGAGGAACTTTGGGTGAAAGTCGAGTTCGAGCTGGCTGCTTTCGCCTCAGCAAAGCCCCATCGAGACGATGAGGACTTGGTCGATATCTCCGGCTACGACATCGTCCCAAGACGGGATGATGGCAGCGTTGGCGGCTGGGAACGCCTGGAGGTCGAATGGCTCCGAACCGGCGTATGTCCGGATCCAAGCTTTTACTTCTCGACGAACTCCAGATGGCTGGAGGCCGAGCGGAGCTCGTGGGCGGCGCGCCAGCGAACCGATCGTCGACCGGACGAGGCAGTCCATTTTCTACTGGATGGGCGCGATGGATACGTCGAGATCCTTGCGTTGGGGTTCACTTGGCGCGCCTGGCCGCAGGGTCGGCCCCGGGTGAGCGAAGTGTCCGGTGAGCCGACTATGAGCGGCGAGTGGCGCGGCGATGACGGTGTGCACCGGTGACCTGCCACACCGCCCACCTTCGTCACTACCGCCGGGCCGCGGGGGAATCGGAAACGGGCAGATCGCATCCGCGAAGGTCGACTCATCTCACGAGCTTCTGGATCTCCACTGCTGCGTACCAGGGTTGAGAAGTGCCACCGCGGCGAAGAGCTGGTCGAAGGCGGTCGCGTAGTCCGGATCCTCGCCGAGGGCGATAGCACGGGCTGCCTGTTGTGCCCTCCGAGTCCCCCGCTCACACCCTCATGCGGCGGACTGGCTGGGCCGAGAGAAGAAACCTCGGAAATCTTGGCCGCAGGCCTTGACTTCGGGACGTGATCGAGCGATTGATACCGCCTCTTCGTGGCGCTCGCCTCCGGTCGTAGCAGGGCACCAGCCATGTCTGCGTACCACCAACCCCACCGTTCCAGCGGCGAGCACGCCGCCGTCTCGCCGCGTCACCGGCCGTGCCGGAGGCCGAATGTGACGCTTCAGGCCGCCCATTACGTCCATCTCGACGCGGCCCACGAGGAGGCTGCGCTCGCCGCCCTGGCGGACCTGCTCGCCACCTACACGGACCCCGACGACATGGAGGCGGCTTGACCAGCGCATCCATCGGAGGTGTCCTCCCCCTGTCCACGTCCCATGCCCAAGGAGCCCGCCCGTGAGAGTCGCCACCTACACCCGGATCTCGACTGACGAGGACCACCAGCCCTACTCCCTCGAAGCCCAGGCCGAGCGCCTCGGCGCATACGTCAATAGCCAGGACGGCTGGGAGCTCACCCGGCGCTTCAGCGACCAAGCTTCGGGGGCTTCGACCGACCGCCCGGGGTTGAAGCGCGCGCTGGCAGAGGCCCGAGCCCGGCGCTTCGATCTCCTGCTCGTCTACCGGGTCGACCGGTTCTCCCGCTCGGTGCGGGGTCTCGCCCAGCTGCTCGAGGACCTCGACGCGGCCGGGGTCGCCTTTCGATCGGCGACCGAGCCCTTCGACACGACCACGCCGGCGGGGCGGATGATGGCCCAGATGCTCGGCGTCTTCGCCGAGTTCGAGCGGGCGACCATTGTTGACCGGGTGATCGCCGGCATGGAACGAAAGGCGGCACGTGGGGCCTGGTGCGGGGGGTCGCGGCCCTTCGGCTACGACGTCGACGCGGCCACAGGGTACTTGGCGCCCAACGCCGACGAGGCTCCGCTCGTGCCGGTCATGTTCGATCGCTACACCCACGGGCGCGAGGGTGCCCGGGCGCTGGCGGTGTGGCTGAACGACTCCGGCCACCGCACGAAGGCCGGCCGGCCCTGGAGCCATACGGCCGTCCTCACCGTGCTGCGCAACCCCGTCTACGTCGGAAAAGTCTTCTTCCGAAAGGCCCTTCACGACGGCCCCCACGAGCACCTCGTCGATGAGAATCTCTTCGAGCGAGTCCAGGCGCTTCTCTCCGAGCGGGGCGAGGACTACTCCAAGCGCGCCTCGGCCACCTCGCCGTTCCTCTTGGCCGGCCTCGTCGTCTGTGCCCGCTGCGGCAAGCACTTCGTCGGGACCTCGGCTGTCGGTAATCGCTATCGGTATCGCTACTACACGTGCTTCTCCCGCCAGCGCTACGGCACCAAGTTCTGCGACGCCGAGCGCCTGCCGGCCGAGGAGCTGGACGCGGCCATCCTCGACGTACTGCTGCACATCTACGAGCGCACCGACCTCTTCGAGAAGGCAGTCTCGGCCACCCGGCAAAGGGCGCGCTCCCAGCAGGCGAACCATGACAAAGAACTCACC
>JBELAS010000050.1:0-8131 GCA_049508615.1 Acidimicrobiales bacterium | reverse complement strand
CCAGCCACAGACGGCAGAGGAAGTGATTTCTTACTATGCCAAGCGCATTGCCCAGGACGTAAAATTGCCCTCTCAATTCGCCGTCCTTGTCCCGAAGGTCCGTGAGTTCCTTCGCGACCGCGCCTTCGGGGAGACCGTCGACCTCACGGACAAGGCGATCATTCGTGCGATCGCTACTAGCGTGGCCCAGTACGTGACAGTCAAGACCTTCGCCTCAGTGCTTCGCAGGCTCGTGGTGGAGGAGTTGTCTCCCACGCTGGAGCATCCGGGCCGTTCACTCTCCGAAACGGAGCCGTTCCCGTTCTCCCGTCCGACGTTCGAGGCAAGCAAGACGGTCTTCAACCTGGTGGCTGCTGACAACGATTTTGAGCGGGAGTTCGCCCAGTTCCTACAGAATGCGAGTGACGTGACGTCATTCGCCAAGCTGCCGAGGCGGTTCGGGTTCACGATCGAGTACACGGATAGCGCTACAAACCTCCGCTACTACGAGCCCGACTTCGTCGCCGTGGATCGCGACGGCGTTTATTACGTGATTGAGACCAAAGGCCAGGAGAACATCGATGTCGCACATAAAGATCGAGCCGCGACGATTTGGTGCGAGAACGCAACCTTGCTCACAGAAGTCACTTGGTCGTACCTCAAGGTGCCCCAGGTTGAGTTCGGCAAGTTGCAGCCGACTGTGCTGGCTGACGTAGCCGCGGTCTTTGGGGTCGTAGCGAGCGCTAGCCTGTGAATACTTAGAGTCTCGAAGTGACCCTCGTCGTATCCGAGACGTGACGTGGCTCGCACCTTGATGTCGATGCCGGTTGACCACGCTCTATGAAAATCCTCACCATCCGCCAGCCGTGGGCGAGCCTCATTGTCGCAGGAATCAAGGACGTGGAGAACCGTTCGTGGCGTACCAACCATCGGGGACGCCTGGGCATTCATGCTGGGGGTCGTGTCGAGCAGGATGCGTTCGATACCTACGGTCACCTCCTCGATGGGGACCTACCCCGTGGCGCGCTGATCGGCAGCGTCACCGTTGTCGATTGCGTTGAGAACTCACGGAGCAAGTGGGCGTTGCCCGGCCACTGGCATTGGCTGCTGGCAGAGCCCAAGAAGCTTGCTCATCCAAGGCCGATGCCGGGGCAGCTGGGTCTGTGGCAGACATAGCCACGGCGCTAATGAGCACCGTTGAGAACGCACAATGGAGGCTCCATGGACGAACCCGACCGACTGACCCGACTTGAGAACGCGCTGATCGACTTCGTAATCGTCGTGACGGAGGGCAATCTTGCTCGCCTTGACGCGCACATGGCACCGGAAGTGCGCGAGGCAGGCGAGCGGCTCCAAGGGTTCCATCGGGCAGTGATCAATGAGCGGTCGTCCTAAGGAGCGGCGGTTAATGCAACGTGGGACCATTGAGCGCGAGTTCGGTGTCCTCAAGCACCAGGGGCGATGCTGCCCCTGCGTGTGCGCCGTCTGACCCGCGTGCGGCTCCACGTGGACCTGACCATCCTGACCAGGCTGGCGACGGCTCTGGATAACGCGAGGACGGCTCATGCGCCGTCCTCGCTTGCGGCGCAGGTTCAGTAGCCATGGCGGTGCCCAGTCTTGAGGACTGTCTTGCTCGGATTGACTGGGCGGACGTGCATCTGAACACGTTGGACGAGCTTTTGAACCGATACATCCAAAGCGATGCGCACAGCATCGTTGCTCACGTAGACCCGAAGACCGCTGGACCAATCCCTATGGACGGAAGCCCAAGCAGGACCGAGATAGTTCTGTTCGGCCATGCTAGGGGTGAACCCCCCTCGCGGGAGGCCAGTCTCATCATCGCCGACATCGTGAACAATCTCCGTGCTGCTCTCGACAATGTTGCCTGGGCTCTGAGCGTCGACCAAAGTGGCCCGCCGCCCCCTGATCCTCTCCCCCGCGGTAGACAGTCCGACAGCGAATGGCGCGGTGTCAACTTTCCCATCGTCACCGACCGAAACGACTGGCCCAGTCGTCGCGGCTCCTCTCTTCGGCTTGTCGATCCAAGAATCTGGACAGTCTTTGAACAGGCGCAGCCGTTTGTCCGTCGGCAACACGATCCCGAGCGGGACGAGCTTGCGGTACTTGACGAACTCTGGAATATCGACAAGCACCGCCATCTTGTGTTGACGGAGTTCTGGGTAGGTCTCGATGATGTTGTCAGCAAGATGGAACGTGACTATCAGGGCATCCCACTCGCCGGGCCGAATGGCGAGCTGAATGAGTTTCCGCCTGGTCACTTCGATGGGCATACGTTCTTGATTGTCAGCAAACGGTCCCCGGGGCCGTTCGTAGACGGCGCAGAACTCGGGCGTGTCGTTGAGAACGGGTCCATCTTCACGATTCGGCCAGAGATGCACGTGGACCCCAAGCTCACCCGTGACGTAGCTTTCGAGAAAGGGTCGCCAGCCTATGAGGGGCGGGTCGTAGAGACCCTCACGAACATCCGAGACGCCGTGCGCCCGGTAGTAGAGACGTTCCGCCCATACCTGTAGGCGTCTCACCAGGAATCGCTCCCTAACACGTTCTCTACGGATACGGAGGCTGGGTCATGAATGACTACCTTGACCAAGTCGAGGCCGCTGCAAACGACAGCCGGTTCTACTACCTCGCCCTGGCGGGCTCGCTCGTCATACCGGACATTTGCGGTGCTCTTGAATCTAAAGATGGGGGAGCAACCGGAGACCGATACAAGACATGGTTCGATACCCACGTCGCTCCACGAAATGTCTCCTACTTCACCCGCAAGCCGTACCTCACTGGTGAGGACTGCTACCGGTTCCGCTGTTCGTTCTTGCACCAGGGACGCACGCAACATCCAAAGAGCGGATATACACGGATTCTCTTTATTGAACCCGGTCCTAACCCGATTATTGGCCACATGAACATCGTCAATGATGCCCTGAACATCGACGTGCGTCTCTTTTGTACGGAGATGGTGGACTCGGCCCGACAGTGGCTTACCGGTGTCGTGGGGACAGAGCCGTATGAGACGAATCTCAATGCCTTCGTTCGTCGTTATCCGAACGGCCTCGCGCCGTACATCGGTGGGATGCCCGTTATTAGTTGACAAACGGGTCACGTTCGTTCCCACCATCGCCTGGGCGGCTCTCGCTGCGGGACTCCTCGTCGTCAGCACCCTCGTGCTCGCCCTGTGGCCGTGGGTCCTCGGGGCCGGAGCCTTCCTGCTCGTAGGCCGTCCACATGCTCGGGGCTGATCGGGGGCTCAGATGGCCGCAGGCACCCTCATGCTCGCGGTAACCGTTGGCGTCCTCGCCCTGGTCCTCGTCGGCCTGGGGCTTGGTTCTGCCCTACTCGTCGCCGTGGGGGCCTTCGTCGCCTGGCACACCTGAGGCCGGAGATGGCTGGCGAGGCTCTGAGGTTTGGGCGGAGCGGTAGTGGCTTTGGTGGGGGAGGAGAGGGCCGTTCTAACCTGGCTACAAGGAAGAAGAGTGACCCTATCTCCTGCTAAGCGGCCCACTCGGTGTGCCACACGGCGCGTGTGCTTATGGTTGTAAACCCCTCTCCGACACCCGGCTTGACCGCGGAAAGCGCTGAACCGCCAGCGTGGTGTCTTTCGTTCGTCGACAGAGCGGTTGTGGCAAAAGGGTCTGTCCGACGACGAGAAGGGATGATCAACCCTTGACTCACGGCCCCCCTTCTTATAGACGCGCTACTGGAGCTTGGGCATTCTCGCAAGCGGGGTATAATGCAGAGCGTTGGCTGGAAGACATCCATGATCGGCGGAGCAGAGGGGAAGTGGCATCGGCCAACGGTTCTCACGCTTGTTGCCACCGTAGTCGGGTCGGTCGCACTCCTTCCCGGCCCCGCTGACAGCATTGGTGCTTCGGTCCAACCTCACGCGCTCACCGTCTCAGCGAGTTTGACCCCCGCATTCAACGGCGACGCGCCGGACCCAGATGTCGTGCTCAACGCGGGGACGTACTACGCCTTCACGACTGGTACCGCGCTCGGCAACCACATCCAGGCTCTCGTCGACACATCGGGGAATCCGGCGAGTGGCTACGGCTCCTACACCGGTCAGTCGTTCGGCTCGAGCGCCCTACCCGTTACACCGCAATGGGAGACCGAGAACACCCAGACCTCGCCGGGGGTCTTCTACTGGGGCGGGCAATGGCTCATGTACTACGACGCCTCGACTGATGGCTACCAGACCGGGACCGGCCATGACTGCCTGTCGGTCGCGACCACGAGCCAGCTCACGCCAAGCAACCCTGTCTTCGTCGACAACTCCTCGGCGTCGCTCCTCTGTCAAGCCCAGCTCGGCGGTTCGATCGACCCGAGTCCCTTCATCGACCCGGCGACCGGCCAGGCCTACCTCGTCTGGAAGTCCAACGACGGCGGGTCCTCCCAGCCAGCCGAGATCTGGTCCGCCGAGCTCGATAGCAGCGGACTCGGCTTCTCCTCGGCACCCGTCGAGCTCATGACCAATGACACGGTGGATTACCCCTGGGAGACGACGGTCGAGGACCCCGACCTCGTCGATTCGTCAGGCTCCTACTACCTGTTGTTCTCAGGTGGCCAGTACGACTCTTCGAGCTACGCCGAGGGCTATGCCATCTGCAACGGGCCTCTCGGCCCGTGCTATCAGCCCCAAGAGGGACCGATCCTCAGCTCCTACGACTCGGTAGCCGGACCCGGCGGGGGGTCTCTTTTCGAGGACACCGCGGGGAGCTGGTGGATCGACTATGCGGCTTGGACCGCTGGCTGTACCAGCTACTCATGCGGCGGGAGCCGCAAGCTCTACGTGGCACCTATCAGCCTGTCCTCGGCAGCCGACGAAGCGTTCCTCCGCTCGGCCTACGAGGACCTGCTTGGTCGCGCGCCCGACTCGGGCGGCCTCACCTTCTGGAGCGCGCAGCTGGCCAACGGCGTGAGCCGAAGCGCCGTCGCAGCCGCGATCCTCGCCTCGACCGAGTACAGAAGCGACCTCGTGAAGAGCTACTACCAGACGTTCTTGGGGCGCGCGCCGGACTCTGCGGGCGTCACGTACTGGGTGGCCCAGCTGAACGCCGGAGCCACCGACGAGTCGGTCATCGCATCGATCGTGGGATCGTCCGAGTTCTACACCGACTCCGGTGGTACCTCTGGTGGTTTCCTCACGGCCTTGTACTCGAAGCTCTTAGGGCGTGCCCCTGACTCAGGTGGTCTCACGTACTGGGAGAACCAGCTCTATTCGGGTCTGAGCCGAAGCGCCGTCGCAGCCGCGATCCTCGCCTCGACCCAGTACAGAGGCGACCTCGTGAGTGGCTACTACGAGACCTTCTTGGGGCGCACGCCGGACTCTTCGGGTCTTGCGTACTGGGTGTCCCAGCTCGCAGCCGGAGCCAAGGACGAGTCGGTCATAACCGCCATCGTCGGGTCCTCCGAGTTCTACACGGACGCGACAACAATCTGAGAAAAGCTAAGCGACGCTCAGGGACCTGGCCTCGGGCCTCCCAAGTAGCCGACCACAGCTCGTACTCGTACTCGTACTCGCCGTCGGCGTCGTCGCCCTGGTACTCATCGGGCTGGGGCTCAGCCCTGGCCTACTCGTCGCCGCTGGGGTCTTGGTCGCCTGGCACACCTGGGGGGACGGAGCTGGTTAGCGAGGCTGTGATGATCCACTCGTCCAACGCCGTCGCGTCCATCGTTTTCGAGGAGCGGGTTAGGGCCGTCTGTGCAAACGCGTTGCAAACGCATCACCCGTCACAGGCTCGGACTAGGCGGATTCTGAGTCCGTCGAGATTCGCGAATCCCCAGTTCAGCCGGACTGTCCATCAGCGGCCCGGACCCATTGGACAGCTAGATACGCACTCGTAATGCGCAGGTCAGCGGTTCAAGTCCGCTCCCAGGCTCCACTAAACCCAGTAACCCCTTCCGACCGTCACCAGCCAGCCAAGCAGCGATCCACTCGATCACCGCCCATCCACCACCCCGGAGCTTGACCGCACTCCGGCTCGACGATAAAGAGGCCGACAGCACAAGCTCGCCTTCTCCGATGACCGAGCGCCTGGCGTTCATGGTTGACGAGGCGGCGTACCTACTGAAGATCTCCCGGAAGCTCGTCTGCGAACTGGTGGACCGTGGAGAACTCTCCGCCGTCCGACTCGGGCGGCGAATCGTCATCCCCCGGGTAGTCCTGGAGTAGTTGCTCGAACTGTCATCTGCTGACTTCGCGCTACCTATCCCGACCGACCTCGGGGGCAGCTTTCGCAACCGCCACAACTCAGAGTTCGACCCTCGCGGCCCATAGTGCGGGCATACTTACCGTATGCGTCTCCCGGCACGGCCATGGTCTGTTCTGGGAGTCCCTGCCATCTTGGTTGTGGCTGCACTCTCGGCGTGTGGCAGTGGTCCCCACCAACCGGTTCGGAGTTCTCCCACTACCGGCCGACCTTCGGCTACCACAACTTCTTCACCCGCCGCCTCAACCACCACATCGACGACCGCGTCTCCCGCCTCTTCATCGCTGACGACAATGTCCGCCGGAGACGGATTCACGATACGGCTTCCTGGAACGTGGACGTTTACCAATGAAAGTTATCCCTCGGATCACTCAACGTACCTATGGACCGATCCGACCGATCAGCTCTCGCGTGTTGAGGTCGTTGCCAGCGGATGCGTGGGCTGTGTTTCCAACGTCAACACGGGCTACAACAAGATCGAACCGGCCGAAGCGTTGCCCTCTGGCGTGACTGCTTCAACATCGATCAGCTCCTGCAAGGTAGCTTACGTGGCGAAGTATTCGGGCGACGACACGTCCACCTCGGTTCCGGCTGACTCCTATCCCGACAACGGCTTGATCGTGGTAATCGACAAGAGCGGTCAGCCGGGTGGCTACTTCGAGGTCGATCTCTGGCTACCGAGCGCCCAACATGCGCTAGCGACCCCGATTCTTAACAGCTTCACTTTGACCAACTCTTCGACCTGCTGAAGGTGAAGGGCTTGCCTATCCGACCTGGTGAGCTGTAATCCCTGTTCGCCAGGAAGGACTATGAATCAGCTCAATTCGAATCAGCTGCGTGAGCACGGGTTGCTGGTGGCGTGGTGTCCCATCAACGCCGGCTCGGCGGTCGGTCCACGAGCGCGGCGCCACGCAATACTCACGACCCGGAGCAATACCGGGCAGCTCTGTCTCCGAGTTGCACACCGCAGCCCGAGCAGGAACCGGCAGGGATGATTGAAATGGCTCATGTTCGGCCGGTCTGACAGGACCTACCCGGCGACCGCGAGCGGCTGATTCCGGGTGCCGCCAGGTTGATCGTGCTGGGTCCATGGCCGTCCTGCATGTGGCACTTCCGGCTGAGCCAACGCCACTATTCTTTGTTCTAAGCGGCCTAGGAGACACCGTGAAGGAAGAGGGCTGGTACACCGATCCGTACCGCTTACACGGGGCCCGCTGGTTCTCTGACGGAACGCCGACTGCGCTCGTTCGGGATGCCGGAGTGACTTCAAAGAACCCACCGCCGGACACCACTTACCTAGATCAGCCGGAACCCGTTCCTGAGAAGGACACGTTGGCTGCAGATGATCTTCGACTCGCAGATGACAACGAGCCGGATCCAAATCGAGTCGAAGACGCAATCTGGACGATATTCACGAGGACCAGCGGCTTCTGATTTGAACAGACCAGGACTCGAAGTAGGTGGGTTGTGGACCCAGCCACGCCGCAACGTACGGGTCCGGGGCGGGCACGTGGTTCGGGGGTACTCCGAGGCCACGCATAATCGAGGATACCGTCCTATATGCATATCCATTTGGCCCGGGCGAGTTCTGCCGGGTCCGAGCGGGTGCGCTCCCTCCACCTCAGCGCAACCCCCGTTCGCAAATCACGAGTCTGATCGATACCGTGCGGACCGCCGGCTTACCGAGGGATCGGCTGGCCAGGCACTTCTAGCGTGCCTTTGCGCTACGCCCTCAATGGCGGCATTGGAAGCGGCGGCTGATTCGGCTGCTCTTGCGACGTGGCTTCATGAAGGTGGTCGATTGCGAGTTGGATCGCCCGTTGAGCAGCGGAGGCCGTTGTCCCGGTAGTGGAGAATGCAAAGCTGCCGATTGGCTCTACACGTTCGGGTGGCCCGTAACGTCGAACGAGGAATAGGGCGTGGGA
>JBELAS010000005.1:0-14929 GCA_049508615.1 Acidimicrobiales bacterium | reverse complement strand
CAACCGGGCGAACGGCCATCGGCGACCCCACGACCAAGAGCAGCACCCGAAGGAGCTGCCCGCCGACACTTTGTGCTCGAGTGTACGAGCGCAGCCGAGCGGCGCCGATCTCCCGCTGTGACAGGCTGACCCCGTGTCCCACGCCCCGGATACCCAACCGGCCGCCGCCCGGGGCACCTTCGACCGTACCGAGGCCCTGAACCGCCTGGCCAACGAGCACTTCGACGTCCTCGTCATAGGGGGAGGCATCACCGGTGTGGGAGTCGCCTTGGACGCGGCCAGTCGAGGACTTCGCACCGCGCTCGTCGAGCGTCACGACATCGCCACCGGAACCTCGTCGAAGTCCTCCAAGCTGGTCCACGGGGGGATCCGCTACCTGGCCCAGCGCGAGCTGCGCCTCGTCTACGAGTCGTTGCACGAACGGCAGCGCCTTCTCGAGAACGCGCCCCACCTCGTCACGCCGCTTCCCTTTCTCATCCCGCTGTTCGGCCGCGACGGCCTGGTGCAGAAGAACATCGCGCGCGCCTACTCGGTGACCTTGTGGCTCTACGACGTGACCGGCGGATGGCGCATCGGCAAGCGTCACCGACGCGTGGACCGTACCGAAGCTCTGACACACATGCCGACCTTGCGCACCGACCGACTCGTCGCCGGCTTCTACTACTACGACGCCTGGGCGGACGACGCGCGCCTCACGCTGGCCGTGGCGCGCACAGCGGCGCTCGACTACGGAGCGGTCGTCGTCAATTACGCGACTGTGGAGAACCTCCTTCACGACACCTCGGGCAAGGTCAAAGGTGCCCGGGTGCGATCGTCGGTGCCGGTCACCGACACCTACGACACCACTCTCGGTGGAACGCGCGTGAGCGGCGCACACCCCGACTCTGCGCATCACCCCGGCACGTACGCCGGCGAGGTGTCACGCCCGGACGGCGACGCCTTCGAGGTCCGCGCCTCGGTGGTGGTGAACGCTACGGGCGTGTGGGCAGACGACGTTCGAGCGCTGGACGAGGGCATGCACCCCCATTCGCTTCGGCCGGCCAAGGGCATCCACGTCACGGTGCCCCGTTCCAAGCTACCTACAGACATCGCCGCTGTGATCCCGGTCCCGAACGACAGTCGCTCGATCTTCTTGGTGCCGTGGGCCGACGGCGAGGACGTGTACCTCGGCACCACCGACACGGCCTGGGACGGCCCACTCGACGACCCCGCCTGCCTGCCGGAGGATGTCGACTACCTGATAGGTGCCATAAACGCGGTGGTAGGCGAGCCGCTGTCGCGCGACGACGTGACCGGGGTGTGGGTCGGTCTCCGGCCCCTTCTTGCGCCGGCCGGAGTGCACCACGTGAGCGACCTGAAGAGGAACGAACCAACGAGCACGCCAGACGGCTCATCAAAGCCCTCGATGCGCTCATCGATGAGCGAACGAACCGCCGACTTGTCACGGCGCCACAGCGTGCGCAGCTCGCCGGGGAACCTGGTGACCGTCACAGGGGGGAAGCTCACCACCTACCGCCGCATGGCCGAGGACACGGTGGACGAGGTGGTGCGTCGGCTGGGCGCGGCTGCCCCGGCCGGCGTGAAACGCTGTCGTACGGCGCGGCTGGCCATCCACGGGGCGGCAGGACTGGCCGAACTGCTCGAGCCCGGCGCCGCGCGCGCTCACGGGCTGGACGAAGACGTCTTTCGCGCCCTGGTGCAGCGCCACGGAGGAGAGACGCCCGCGGTGCTCGAGCTCGCCTCGGGGCATCCTGAGCTGCTCGAACCGCTAGTGCCGGGGCTCCCACAGCTACGTGTAGAGGCCATCTGGGCCGCGCGCCAGGAGATGGCCCTCACCCTTGACGACGTCCTGTCACGTCGCACGCGCGCCACCCTTCGCCGGGCCGCTGCAGCTGTCGAAGTAGCAGGCGAAGTGGGCGAATTGCTGGCCGACGAATGGGGACGATCCCCCGCCGGTGTGGCGCAGGAGGCGAGGGCCTTCGCCGACGAGGTGAGCCGTGGCCTCGGGCGGGCGGGGGTCGCCCCACACTCGTCCGATACCGCGAGTAATCCGAAGAGGACGCGGGCATGAGCCGCCCCATCCCGGTGATCGAGCTCGACGCAGAGCCGTCGAAGGTCGCCGAGCGTCTGGGGGGCCCGCGGGTACCGGTCGACGACGCGCTCGTGGAAAGACTCCGCTCGGTGTGCGCAGTGGTGGACGTCGACGATGCCTCGCGCATGGAAGCGAGCCGCGACTGGTGGCCGATCACCATCTCCTGGGCTACGCGCGGTGCGGTGCCCGCACGCCCGGCAGCAGTGGCACGCCCGACCGAGCCGGAGCAGGTCGCCGCGGTGCTGGGCGCCTGCAACGACTCGCGGGTACCGGTGACCCCCATGGCCGGACGCTCGGGTGTGTGCGGTGCGAGCGTTCCCGCCTTCGGAGGTGTGGCACTGGACCTGTGCGCGCTATCGGGGATCGTGGACCTGGACACCACGTCGCTCCTTGCTCATGTGCTACCCGGGACCTTCGGATCTGACCTCGAGGTAGGTCTTCGCGAGCAGGCCGTCACCCTCGGTCACTGGCCCCAGTCGATGGGCATCTCCACGGTGGGCGGCTGGTTGTCGTGCCGGGGAGCGGGCCAGTACTCGACCCGTTACGGAAAGATCGAAGACATGGTCGTGGGCCTCGAGGTGGCTCTCGCAGACGGGAGGACGATTCGCACTGGCGGTTCCGGCCCCCGCTCCGCCACAGGCCCCGACCTGACCCAGCTGTTCGTTGGATCGGAGGGCACCCTCGGCGTGGTGACGGGCGCACTTCTGCGCTTGCGCCCCACTCCCGAAGCACAAGCGCGCCGTGCGTTCTGGTTCGGGGCGTTCGGTGACGGGCTCGAGGCCTGCCGTCGGGTGCTCCGCCGGGGAGCGACTCCAGCCGTGCTCCGCCTCTACGACGAGATGGAGTCGGCCCGCAACTTCTCGGTGGACGACCGCTGCGTGCTGGTCGTCCTCGACGAAGCCGACCCCGCCGTGCTCGAAGCGACGTTGGGGATCGTGGACGCCGAGTGTGCGCGAGCCGGCGGCGAGCTGATCGACGAGCGCCAGGCCCACGCGGGGACTACTCAGGGGCGCCTCGCCGGGCAAGGCTCGGCCCGAGGAGGCCGGAAGAGCGAGGGACCGGCCCCCGACGTCCCATCCGGCGAGGACCCGGCCGACGATGGTGACCAAGGAATCGTCCAGCGGTGGCTCGATCACCGAAACGACGTCTCCGCCCTTGCTCCCCTGTACCGGGCGGGGATCGTAGTGGACACCGTCGAGATTTCAGCGCGCTGGTCGGCGCTGGAAGGTATCTACCGAGATTGCGTCAGCGCGCTGGGGACGATCCCGGGCACTCTCGCCGCCTCTGCTCACGAGTCGCACGCATACACCGACGGTGCGTGCCTCTACTTCACCTTCGCGGGTCGCATGCCAGGAGCTGGAGGCGGTGCCAGCGTCGCAAGTGGAGACAACTCCGAGGACGTGGAGGTGCAAGACACCTGGGCACAGAACTATTACGTGGGAGCGTGGCAGGCGGTGATGGAGGTGGTGCTCGCCCGTGGCGGAGCGATCAGCCACCACCACGGGATCGGGATCAACCGGGCGCGTTTCATGTCCCCGGCCCTCGGGGTCAGCCTCGACATACTCGTCGCGATCAAAGACGCTCTCGACCCCCGTGGGATCTTGAACCCGGGCAAGCTCGGTCTGTCGTCCCCCTTCGGGGAGATCCTCTGGCCTTGACCCCGCTGACCGGGTGCTCCTTGCGCCTCCGGCACCCTGGGCGAGACCGCGTCACCTCACCCGGACCGGAGGTCCGTGCGCGGACCCCGAACGACCCTGCTCTCCTCCAGACGGCGGGCACCCCAATCCCACCGTTGGCGAGACGCGCGTGGGGCATTGTTCTGTTATGAGCGTCTTGGTCGTAGACGTCGGGACGTCGGGTGTTCGAGCTGCGGTGGTGCGTCCGGACTCGAGCGTCGATCACGTGCATCGCATCGAGGTGCTCCCCACCTCCCCTGCCCCTGCCTTCGTGGAGCTCGACGCCACCGCCATCGCCCGTGCCGTGCTCGAGGCCGCGCAGCGCGCGCTACACGGGGCAGGTGAGGTTCAAGGGGTCGGCGTCGCCAACCAGCGCGCCTCGGTGATCGTCTGGGACCGTCACACCGGCGAGCCGGTGGGGCCCGGAATCGGCTGGCAGGACCTGCGGACGATCGGCACCTGCCTGGCACTCAAAGCACGAGGCATCACCCTCGCACCCAACGAGTCGGCGACGAAACTTGCCATGCTCCTCGACATGGCCGATCCCGAGCGCAGCCGCGACCTGTGCTTCGGTACGGTCGACACCTGGGTCGTCTGGACGCTCTCCGGCGGCACGCTTCACGTGACGGACTCCACGAACGCCGGTGTGACCGGCCTTCGCCTTGCCGACGGCACAGGGTGGGACGAGAAGATCCTCGAGGCTCTGCGCATCCCGGAGGGTGTCCTGCCCGAGGTCGTGGACTCGTCGGGCATGGTCGGCGAGGCTTCGGAGCTCGAAGGCGCCCCCGCCATCTGCGGGATCGCCGGGGACCAGCAGGCATCGCTCGTCGGCCAAGGCTGCACCCTGCCGGGGATGGCCAAGGCCACTTTCGGCACCGGCGGCATGCTCGACTGCTGCATCGGGCACGTGCGTCCCGCGTTCAACCGTCGGGGCGAGGCGGGCACCTTCCCTATCTGCGCCTGGCAACGCGCGCAGCGCATCACCTGGGGGGTGGAGGCGATCATGCTCTCCGCCGGCACCTGTGTGGAGTGGCTGCGCGACGACCTCGGTGTGATCGACAGTGCTGCCGGCTCTGACGAAATTGCCGCCTCATGTAGCGACACCGGCGACGTCTGGTTCGTCCCGGCCCTTGTGGGAATGGGCACCCCCGTGTGGGACTTCGGTGCACGCGGCACGTTCATCGGGATGACCCGCGACACCGGACGGCCAGAGATCGTGCGCGCGGTGCTCGAGGGGATCGCTCATCGGGGTGCGGACCTCCTCGAAGCGGCGGAGTCCGACACGAGCCTCGAGATCGACCGCCTGCGCGTCGACGGGGGCATGTCCGCCAACGACACCTTCGTAGCCGCGCTGGCTGACGCGATCGGACGTCCGGTGGAGGTCTCCCCGGTGCGCGAGGCGACCACGCTCGGTGCCGCCTATCTCGCCGGCATGGCCCTGGGCATCTGGGACGGGGAGGAGCAGGTGGCCGCGGCGTGGAAGCCCGGTCATGTGGTCGAGCCCACCTCTAGCGGCTTCAAGCGCTCCTCCAGACGAGACCGATGGCTAGCAGCGCGCGAGCGCGCCCGGCGATTCGTACCGGAACTGTCGATCCTCGAGTTCTGAGAGGCTCAGGCGGGCTGCTGGGCCAGCGCCTCGTCGAAGGTGGCCCCGTACTCCAGTAACTGCCGGTAGCGCATCAGCTGGCGCGGCCGGCTGAACCCGAGGGCGCCCGTGAGCCGGCCGGCACGACCGTAGATGGCGACGAAACGGCGTTCGGGAACCGACCCGTCCACGACCACCACCTCGTCGTCAGGACGAGGATGCCCGAGTACCTGGATCTTCGCGTCGTACTGGTCCGACCAGAAGTAGGGCACGGGCACGTAAGAAGGTGCGTGGGCGCGCCCGGCGAGAAGGTTGCGTGCCGCGGCCACGCCTTGCTCGGACGCGTTTGTCCAGTGCTCGATGCGCACCTCACCACCGAGGCTCTCGTCGTACCAGCGAGCGATGTCACCGGCCACCACGATGTCGTCCGCCGCGTGCAAGGTGGCGTCCGCCACCACCCCGTCGCGCACCTCGAGGCCCGAACCGCCGAGCCAATCGGTGGTCGGGACGACTCCGATCCCCACGAGGATCACATCCGCCGGCACCACCGTGCCGTCGTCGAGCTCGACCTGATTTGCGTGGCCGCCCGGCGGGGCCTGTGTGCCGGGCCTCGTCGGGCCGCCGTCATCACCGGTGATGTCCTCCCCGGTGGTCCTCGGCGCGAAGGAGGTGTCCCCGCCCCTGATACCGGTCTCAGCCAACCGGAACCCCGAGACCCCGAGACCGGTGATCAGCTCGACACCGTGGTCGAGGTGCAAGGCGCTGCACACGGCCCCCATCTGCTCGCCGAGCACGCGCTCCAGAGGAACGCGGAGAGCCTCTATGAGCGTCACCCGAGCGCCGCGTCCGTGGCACGTCGCCGCCACCTCCGACCCGATGAAGCCGGCTCCCACCACCACGAGGCGCGTCCCCGGCTCGGCCGTCGCCTCGGCGAGCGCGCTCGAGTCCTCGAGAGTCCTGAGCACACGGGCGCCGACAATCTCCTCGGCGCCAAGAAGCGTGCGTGGGTGCGCGCCGGTGGCGATCACCAATCCGTCGAAGTCGACCTCGCTCCCGTCGTCGAGCTCGAGCCGGTGCCCCTCGACATCGAGCGCGCAGGCCCGATGGCCCAGCCGAAGGTCCAAGGCGAGCTCGTCCATCTTCTCGGGCTCGCGGAGGCGCACCTGGTCGAACCCCCAGGTACCGGCCAGGAACTGCTTGGACAAAGGCGGCCGGTCGTAGGGGAGGTGGCGCTCGGTACCTATCAGCACGACGCGACCGGCGAAGGACTCGGCACGCAAAGTCTCGGCAGCTCGAAGGCCTGCCAGCGACGCACCGACGATGGCGACAGTGGAGCTCTCGTCCAAAGACATCAGATCTCGCAGATGTTGTTTGCCGAGCGCGGCGGCACTGACGAAGACACTTTGCAAGAGCCCGCCGGCACCGACGAAGCCGACGAAGCCGACGAAGCCGACGATGTCGACGATGTCGACGATGTCGACGATGTCAGGATGCCTCGAGCGGCTGTCACCCGCCGAACGTCGCCATCCACTGCTCGGGTGTGTGGAAGCGAAAGACATAGTTGTGCTGCCTGGTGGTACCCAGCGTGCCAGACGGCTCGGTCGAGTACTGGTGACCGGGGTAGATCACCGTGTCGTCCCCGAACCGGGCCAAACGCGTGGTGAGCGACTCGTACATCTGCTCGGGGTCGCCACCGGGCAGGTCGGTGCGCCCGCAGCCTTCGAGGAACAGCGTGTCGCCCGAGACGAGGCGGCCGGCCACCGAGAAGCATTGGCTTCCGGGAGTGTGCCCCGGGGTATGCACGAGCTCGATCTCGAGCTCGCCGACCTCGACTACGTCCCCGCTGTCGTGCTTGGACAGCTCGTTCTCGGAAAGGCCGGTGGCGAGCACCATCCATCTCGCCTCTTCACGCTGGACATGCACTGGCACCTGCACCCGTTCGAGCAGGTTCGTCACTCCCTCGATCGGGTACCCCATGAGGGCCCCGCCCACGTGGTCGGGATGGAAGTGGGTGGCGAGCACACCTGTCAGGCGCATCCCGTCGGCCTCCAGCACGCCTAGGAGGCTGCCTACGTCGTACGCCGGGTCGACCACCATCGCCTCCCCGCTCTGGCGGTCTCCGATCAGGTAGCAGAAGTTCACCATCTGTTGCGCCACCGGGTCGTCCGGGGCGAAGTCGCGGCCGGACAGGAGCTGGCGGAAATAGAGGCGGTCTTCGTCTTGCATGGGATGGCTCTCGAACAGGTCTTCGGACCGGACGACGGTCGTGCGCCGGCAGCTGTGGTAGGCGAACGGTCGACGAGCGACAATAGAGGAGAACGTGGCCCCGCGTCACACCCGACGTTCAGCTCGCACGGGCTTCGAGCTTGGCCACCATGGCGCTGAGCACCTTGTCCTGCGCGAGCAGGTGCTCCTGGATCTGCACGGCCTCGTGCAGCACCGCGTCTGCGTCTTTGTACGTGGCATCGGCACGCTTGTCGGCTGCGGTCGCCTGGATGTTCTGCCCCACGATGATGATGGGTAGAAGGATGAGCTGGAGGAAGTTAGACGATATCCAGGCGATGATGATGGTGAGGTTGTGGCTCTTGATCGCCGAAGGCAACGACAGGAGAGCGATGGCGGCGAAGATGTAGCCGCAGAGCATCGTGCCGACGATCAGCGTGATCTTGAGCCCGAGCCACGAGTTGAACCGGGCGAACCCGTTGTGGACGGGACGCTGGTCGTTGACCTTGACCGGGCCGTGTACCTCGCCATTGAGGCGAGCCTGGGTTCGGTGATGCGGGAGGTAGCTGTACACAGTGTCGCTCATCGTGACCCCCTTCTTCTCGCTAGCCGGCCCGCGTCGAGCCCGCACGGGCCTTCACAGTTGAGCACCTTCCCGGCCCCGGCCGGACGTTTCGTCGGCATTACGCCGTGACCGCAGGCGTCGGAACGGGCCGACCCGGCGTGGCGCCCCCCCCTAAGGCGTCGGGCCGTTCACCGATATACCTTGCGCTGGAAGAGCACGTGCGATCCCGCCACCCGATCGAGGAACAAGAGGCCGTCCAGATGGTCGATCTCGTGTTGGACCGCTCGGGCCTCGAAGGCGTCGACCTCCAACGTGCGTCGTTCTCCATCGATCCCGGTCCCCACCACGGTGAGACGTTTCGCGCGCGCCACGTCACCCGTGAGGTCGGGGACGCTCATGCAACCCTCTCTGGCTACCTCAGGGTCCTCGCTGGAGGTGATCTCCGGATCGAACAACACGAAGGGTCCGTGGCACGAACGCGCCTTGCGGTGCCCGGTGACATCCACCACGAAGGTGCGCACGCTGAATCCGACCTGCGGAGCGGCCAGCCCAACGCACGCCGGTGACGCGCGCATCGTGTCGAGAAGATCCTCGGCGAGAGCGCGCGCCCCGTCGTCGATACGTCCCACCGGTGCCGCCACAGCACTCAGCACCTGGTGGGGCAGGACGAGGACTGGTCGGACCGCCATCAGCGCGCCCAGTGCTTCTCAGAGAAGGTCGGCTTCGTCGCGGTGCGTCGTGCAATGCACACCAAGGCGAGAAGCCGCCTCGCCGACGCGCTGCGCCGCGGTTTCTCCGGCCTCCCCGGCAGGGAGGGTGACCCGCAGGGTCATCACGTAGACCGCAGAGTCAGGCTTGCCGACGACGTGAGTCGCCAGGTCGACGACGTTCCCCTGGGCCTCGGCCAAGGCACTGGTCACGGCGTGGACGATGCCGGGACGGTCCGCTCCATGCACCGCGATCGTCCAGGCCTCGCTCGTTGCCACGCTCGCCCCGGTCTGACTGCTCACGCCAGGCCCTCGCGCCATATCCAGCTCCTCGGCGCGAATTGACGTCTCGGACAGGGGCCGAACGCCGACCGTCAGATCGAAGGCGTCTGCGACAGCGGCGAGTGCGCTCTCGAGCGCCTCTCGATCCACCTGCGGCGGTGCCGCCACGACCAAGAGGATGGCGAAGTGACCCCGCAGGATTGTCATGGTCGAGTCCTCCATGTTGCAACCGAGGTCGACGAGCGCCCCGCTTACTGCTGCAACGATGCCGGGCCGGTCGGCGCCGAGAGCGCTGAGTGAGAATCGGGCCATGACCGAACGTTAGAGCACCTCGAGCAGGGCACCTTCTACTGATCGGCACGTGCCCCGGGGGCCTGGCGGCCTCAGAAGAGGGGCTGCTCTCCAGGTGGGTCCCGATCTGGCCTGCTGGCGGACGGGGCCGCCGTGTCGTGTTCGTCGTCCCACACCGCGACCTCCTCCTCGAGGTCGTCCTCCGCGACTGCCTCGTCCTCCCGATCCACGCCCGCGCCCACGCCCGCGCCCACGCCGTCCTGATCGCCGCCGTCCTCCCTCTCGCCGTCCTGCTGCTGCGTTCCCTGGCTCACCGCGTCGAGCCGGGGAACCAGTTCTTCGACTTGCGCACGGGTCCGGCGGATACGCCGGTCGAGCTCGTCGACGATCGCCGTCGCACGCTCGAGGCGCGCCACCAGCTGGTCGACGTCCACCTCTCGCTGTTCGAAGAACTCGACGATCGAATCGAGCTCCTGGCTCGCCTCGGTATAGGTGAGCTCGCTCACCGGCATGCCCTGAGAAGACGTTTCTCGGTCCGAAACGCTCATCGCCCCTCCCCTGTTCTTCGTACCTCGGTGCCCGCCGCCTGCTCGGTGCCCGGCGCCTGCTCGGTGCCCGGCGAATCCACGACCGATGAGCTGGTAAAGACGTCCACGTCTCCCACCTCCGATCGGGCTTTGCCGTCGACGAACCTCGTGAGGAGCATCGTTCCCGGCAACAGCCCCACAACGGACCTCACGAGCCTCCCGTCCTTGTCGAGGGTGATCGTGTAGCCACGCTCCAGCTGTCGCTCGACGTCGTAGGCGGCGAGAAGCCGGCGCCACGACATGACCCGATCGCCTTGCCGGTGCAGCTGCCCCCTCGCAGCGGGTCCGAGGCGCGACGAGCGTTGGGTCAGCAAGAGCGACGCCGACTGCATGCAACGGGGCCCCGCCGTGGTCAGGCGAGACGACCGGCCCTGCAAGCGCTCGGCATGGCGGTCGAGCTGGTTGCGCGCAGAAGCACACAGACGCGTCCGTGTCTGGGTGTCGCGCCGCGAGGCATACCCGATCGCTTCCGCTGCGCGCTGGGCGACGACGCCGGCTGCTCCGACCACCGCGGCCCACCGCCGGGCGACGCGCGCGACCAGCTCCTGGCCACACTCAGTGGGGGTGACGAACGCCCGGTTGGCCACGACGTCGGCGACCGACTGGTCGCCGGTGTGCCCGATCCCCGTCCAGACGGGAACCGGAGCCGTGGCGATCGCCCGGGCCACGGATTCGGTGTCGAAGGCAGCCAGGTCACCCTTCGACCCGCCTCCCCGGACTACTACCGCCAACTCGCAGCCGGTGCTGAAGAGCGCGGACAGAGAGGCCACTATCTGCTTGGGTGCCCCGGCACCCTGCACCTGTGCAGGCGCGTGCACGACCCTGAAACCAAAACCTGAGCCTTCGAGCTGTCCCGTGAAGTCCCGGTACCCCTCGGTCCCCCGGCTCGCCACCAAGCCGACCAGTAGCGGGACCACAGGTACGGGCAGGGCGCGGTTCCGCTCCAAGAGGCCCTCGGACTCGAGCGCCTTGAGCAACGCCGCTCGTCGGGCGGCCAGCCGACCGAGCAGCGCAGTCACGTCGACGTCGGTGGCGATGAAGTTCAACTGCCCCCTCGGGGCATAGAGCTCTACTCGGCCTTGGAGCGTGACGACCGTCCCGGGCTCCAGGACGATGCCCTGGCGGTCGAGTGCGGCCTTCAGCGGAACCCACGTCCTCGCCCAGCATTTGACCTTCAACACTGGAGTGTCCCGGTCCCGCGCCCCGTCCGGGTCGACCAGATCTATGTAGCAATGCCCCGTGCGATCCGAGACGCTCTGGATCTCGCCGCGCACCCACAACGGGAGAGCCCGCGGTAGCACGCGCCCGATGGCAGCCTGGACTCGCCCGTAGAGCGCGGCGATCGACAGGGCGTCCGAGCGCTCACTGGGTAGCAGGTCGGGCAACCGTTCGTTGTGACGGGCCAGCGGGCCGGCCATTTCAATCGTCTTCAATCGTCGACTTGCGCCGGGAAATAGCTCACCGGCGACACCCTACCGAGGAGGTGTCAACCCGGGAGGACGGCGAACGAAAGGCCGGTTGTCTTGGCGAAGACGTCTTGGCCGAAGACGTCTGCTCGAGCGTGGACGGACCCGCCACGACCCGCCTCCGGCACTCGAGGCACGGGGTGCTCGGGCATCTGCACCACCAGGCGCTCGGCAAGGGAAAAGAACCTGGCAGACTGGATGGTGACGGTGAGTCGGCCGGGTGGCCGCGGCACGAACCCGTTGAGGGTGCTGTGTCGAGGAAGGTCGGGGCTCCTCAGGGCAGGGTGCTGGCTAACGGCCAGTCGGGGCGACCCGCAGGACAGTGCAACAGAGAGCAGACCGCCGATGGCGAGCTTCGGCCCGCACAGGCAAGGGTGAAACGGTGCGGTAAGAGCGCACCAGCGGCCGGGGTGACCCGGACGGCTCTGTAAACCCCACCCGGAGCAAGGCCAAGCGTGGGACATGGGTGGCCCGCCCGCCCTCAGAGGGCAGTCCCCAGGTAGGCCGCTTAGATGGATGGCCACCGGCGCCCTTAGGGGCGCTACAGAACCCCGCCTACAGGCCGGCTCACCGTCATTCGCCCGGTCTCGGTCGTCATGAACTTCGAATGGGCTCCTCCCTCACGGGGCGCCGGGAACCGACGAGCCACCACCCGCGATCTGCCCGAGCAGATCGCGCATGCACTCGGCCTGTTGCGCAGAACTCGGCGGATTGCCATAGCTCGAATCGCGGCCCTCCGCGCACAGCTTGATCTGGTTCTCAGCTGAGGATTGACTGAGGATCGACTGGTTCGCCCCTGAAGCTCCGCTGCCGCTGCCGCCACTGAAGGCGTTCATGCTGAACAGGAGCAGCAACGCCACAAGGATCAGACTCGCTGCCATCGCCACCAAACTGGCGCCGGTAGAGAACCCGCTTTGACTACGATGCCATTCGATCACTGGTCGCACGGATCTCTCCTTCCGTGGGGACACTCGATCCTCAAACGGCGATCCAGGGACCAGGTCGGGATGCCGCGTCGGGCGGTGAAGACCGATCCTTGGCTTCTCCGTCGGGTGTTGGGAGCCCTCCCTGGTGTCCTATCGGGCCTCTCGGAGACGGACATCACCTACATCTCATCGGCTCTCGCACGACGCCCCTGAAGCCACCGAGCGCCGTGAGGCGTCCAGTTGCCCTCCGAGCGCTCTACTGCAGCAAGCGGTCGATCCCGACCCAAGGGGTAAGGCGCATCCCGATCGACCCGCTCTGCACCGTGCGCGACCCGTTCGAGACGAAGGTACAACCGTCGAGGTCGACGGAGACCGTGACGCCGGGGCCTGATGCGTACACGAATCGCAGCAGGTCCACCAGCCCTTCGGAGGCCGGGCAGCTGTACTCTTGCGCCGTGCCTGGGAGGACCACCTGCCAGGTTGGCTCGTCGACGTAAGTTACGAAGGCCGCGAGCTCCGCACCGGTCACGACATGGGACTGCTCCAGGGTCCCGGCCTCGACCTCCTGGTTCAACCCGGCGTAGCGGCAGACCGTCAGGAAAGTCGGCCCCGGCGGCACGACGGAGCTTGCCAGATCCGGGCGAGCCGGCGGCGGGTTCAGCGAGGTGTTGGGGGAGATGGCCTGCCATTGTCGCGTGCAGGTCGCCGGGTGAACCGCAACGGTGGTGGACGCGGTCGTCGATAGCAGGGCTGAACCGGTGGTCGCAGTAGTGGGGCCTCCGGCGCCGGTGGCGCCACCACACGCCCCGGCGACCAAGGCCAATACGCTGAGCCCGAGCAGAGGGTTGCGCACACCTATTAGACGCCCGGAGCGCTCGCCGGGTTCCCTCCGCCTGGAAGACGCGTGAACCTCGGCGGCGCACCCAGTTCCGAACGCCACATGCAGGAACGAGGAGTGCTTGATCTCGTCGGCCTATCCTGCGTTCAGTGGCACTGCAGGTCGGTCGTCTCGGTGTGCGCTTCGATGCGTGCGATCTATCGCCCGGACTGGCCCGTTGTCACAAGAGTGGCCGATGGAAGGAGCTTCGGTGAACGCTTGGTTTTGCAGAGGACTCCGGTGATCTCGGCTTGACCGGGCAAGACAAGTCGAGCGAGCGGACGTGGACCCGGCGGCGTGTGCTGGCCTTCGGGCTCGGCGGGGCGGCAACTGTCGTCGTAGCAGGTACAGCTGGTGTCGAGCTCGTGTCACACGGAGTCCTCCCCGGGAAGCAGACCCTCGATCAGCTGGATGGCGCGTGCTCGGTGGCGAGCACACCCCTCTCATTTTCTGGCAAGGGATCGGCCATCTCGGGCAAGTTCTTCTCCAAAGCCCGCAATCGGACGGTCGGATACACGATCGCCTTTGCGCCAGGACACGGACCGGGCAGCAAGCTGCCGCTCGTGGTGATGCTCCACGGGTTCGGAGCGAACCACACCAACGCCCTGGCGGGAATGACACCACAGCAGGCGATGGCTCTCGAGGTTGGCGGTCGACCCCTCGTTCCAATGGCTATTGTGACGGTAGACGGCGGCGGCGGCGGCTACTGGAACCCGCATCCCGGTGACAACCCGATGGCTATGGTCATTGAAGAGTTGATTCCCATGTGCCAGGCGATGGGCCTGGGACAGGCGCCGCAGAAGATCGGCACGATGGGAATTTCGATGGGTGGCTACGGAGCCCTTCTCTTGGCCGAGAAGTACCCGCATCTCATTGCCGCGGTAACCGCGATCAGCCCCGCCATCTGGACCAGCTATGCCGAAGCGCACGCCGCCAATACCGGTGCGTACGCCTCTGCAGAGGACTTTGCCGCCGACGACGCGGTGACCCATGCCGACGCGCTGGCCGGCATACCTGTGCGAGTTGCATCAGGCGACAACGATCCCTTCCATCCGGGCGTCGAGGCCTTGGCTCGAGCACTACCAGCTGGCTCGGTCGTCGAATTCTCCAAGGGCTGCCACACCGACTCGTTCTTCACGTCACAGGAACCGCGCTCTTTGTCGTTTCTCGCCGAGCACCTCACTACGTAGATGAGTCTCGAATGGTAGATGAGTCTCGGATGCCACCGATTGGTGTCGACCTGCCTCCCGACACCCGTCGACCGAGAAACCGGAACCCGGCGCCGGCCCTTTTCGACCGAACCCGCCTGCTCGCCGCCCTGCCCGACGCGATGAATGGCGCACAACAGACACCTGCAGGCACACCGCGCACACCACAGGAGAAATGCATGAGCCCAACCAGCACACCGCCTGCAACCACGACTGGGGCCGGGAGGGTGGCAGGGCAGAACGACGACGATACCGGCCTTGATGTCGTGACCGGAGCATTCAGCTACTCGGGCCAGGCCATCGCCGGCCATCTAAGACAGGCGGGTCGCCGGGTCCGTACCCTTACCGGACATCCCGAACGCGGCCGAGACCAGTCCGACATCGAAGTGCGCCCGCTCGATTTCGACGACCCGTCCGGGCTGGCCTCCTCACTGGCCGGCGCGG
>JBELAS010000049.1:0-8162 GCA_049508615.1 Acidimicrobiales bacterium | reverse complement strand
AGTGGCCGGTGCTCGACGAGACCCAGGCAGCTGCGATGTGCTACACGAGCGGCACCACGGGGAACCCGAAGGGCGTGGCCTACAGCCACCGTTCGACGTGGTTGCACTCGTTCGGGGGGATGTCGGTGAACGGGGTCGGCGTCTCGGAGCGTGACCGCGTCCTCGTGATCGTGCCGATGTTCCACGTCAACGCGTGGGGAATGCCGTACGTAGCGTTCTTCTGCGGAGCCGATCTGGTGATGCCCGAGCGGTTCCTGAAAGCAGAGCGCCTGTGCAAGGTGATCCGCGAGGAGCGCCCCACGCTGTCGCTCGGCGTGCCGACGATCTGGAACGACGTGTTGAACTACAGCGAGACGAACGACGTGGACCTCTCGTCGTTGCGGCTCGTGACATCCGGCGGAGCGTCCGTGCCACGGTCGCTGCTCGAGGCCTACGAGGAGCGTTTCGGTGTACCAATGGCCCAGGGCTGGGGCATGACCGAGACCAGCCCCGTGTGCTCGCTCGGCTTCCCCCCGAAAGGAGCAGCGCCCGAGGAGGAGATCGAATGGCGCTCCAAGACGGGGCGGATCGTCGCGGGGGTGGAGATGCGCGTCGTCGACGAGCAGGGGCGAGTGCAGCCGACGGACGGCGTCTCGCTCGGGGAGTTCGAGGTACGGGGACCGTGGATCACCGCCTCCTACTACGGAGAGCCGAACCCGGAGCGTTTCCACGACGGGTGGCTGCGCACCGGCGACATCGGCACCCTCGACGAGAAGGGTTATATGCAGATCTCGGACCGAACCAAGGACGTGATCAAGTCCGGCGGCGAGTGGATCTCGTCCGTGGAGCTCGAGAACGAGGTCATGGCGTATCCGGGGGTCTTCGAGGCGGCGGTCATCGGCGTTCCGGACCTCCGCTGGGGGGAGCGGCCTCTCGTAGCGGTGGTGCCGGCGGAAGGCGTGCATCTCGAGCCCGCGGACATCGTCGGCTTCCTTTGCGGACGGGTGGCGCGCTGGTGGGTGCCGGAGCGGTGGGCGTTCGTAGAAGAGCTGCCCAAGACCTCCGTGGGCAAGTTCGACAAGAAGGTGCTGCGTGCGCGTGCCGCCGAGGGTGCCCTCGAAGTGCAGCAGGTGGACCTGCCCGGGCGAGACCGCTGAGCCCGATGGGGGTGGAAGAGCTGGCCGAGCGTCTCTCGGCGATCGCCGAGGAGCTCGGGGACCTGGCATTCGAGCGCCTGCGGGAGGCTTCGGGCTCGGGGCACGATGACGGCGTGCTCGTTGCGGCTCTCGTGGCCCAGGAGAAGCGCATCACCCGGGCGCGAAGGGCGGTGGAGAAGGCGGCCACGTTGCTCCGGGCCGCGGAGATGACAGACGGGTAGGAAGTTGGCCGATGCGGGCGCGCACCGTGGTCAGGCTGATCAGGCCAGTGCGTTCAGGGCGTCGATGAGCTGGCGCAGGCGTCCGTAGTGCATGCGGTCGAAACGAAGGGCCAGGCGTGGCAGCTCGAGATGGTCGTCACCGGACCGCTCGGGTGACAGCGGCTTCGTCGGTCGGATCGTCCCGCTGACCACGATGTCGCCGAAGCGGTCGTTCAGATCCGAGAGCTGCGAGCGTGTCGGTGCCTTGTGGAGGCGCACGACGAGCAGGTCACCCACCCAGCGGACCGAGTGGTAGTTGCGAAAGAAGCCGAGCAGTTCTCTTGCCGCCTCGTCCACGTCGGCGGTCACCTTGTACAGGGAGTGGTCGTCAGCCTCGACGAATCCGCGTGCGGTGACCTCTTCTTCTACGAAGCGCCGCCATCCCCTCCAGTAGGTGCCCTGCGGGATGTCGAGAAGTACGAGGGGAGCCGGCTGAGCCTTGCCGGTCTGCAGAAGCGTGAGCAGCTCGAAGGCTTCGTCCAGGGTGCCGAACCCGCCCGGGAGGACCGCGTAGCCGTCGGACTCCTTTATGAGCATGAGCTTGCGCGTGAAGAAGTAGCGCATCTCGACGAGCTTCGGGTCCTGGGCGATGAACAGGTTCGCACCCTGCTCGTGGGGCAGGCGGATGTTCACCCCGAGAGAGCGGGCTTGCCCGGCGCCCTCCATGCCGGCCGCCATGATGCCGGGGCCGGCGCCTGTGACCACCATCCACCCGTGACCCGCCATGCGCTCTGCGAGCTGGCGCGCCTGCAGGTATAGGGGATCCTCGGAAAGCGTCCGGGCCGAGCCGAAGAAGGCGACCTTGCGCGCGTCGCGAAAGGGCCGGAACACCTTGAATGCCTCCGCCATCTCGGCCAGGGCTGCGCTGGCGAGCTTCAGGTCCAGGGCGTCGGTGCGCTCCTCGGCGAGGTGGACGACGGTGCCGAGGATGGCCCTGTAGAGCTCCCGGCGCGCGCTGACTCCGACCGAGTCCAGCAGCTCGTCTACGAGGTGCTCGTGGCGCGGGTCGAGCTCCTCTTCGGGTGTGACCACCTCGACACCGGCGGTGTCGGCGGCGAGCGGGGGGACTAGCTCTTCCACCTGGCCAGCATATTGTTCTGGGGCATCGGACCGCGAGATGCTCGGAGTCGATGAGTGCGACGAACGCAAGGCGCTCGTCGACGAAGTCGCGCAACGGGTCACGCAGCTCCGGCCGCGAGAGGGTCGACGAGCCAGAGTACGTGTGCGGCGTGCACCCGAGCAGCAGGCAGGTCTGCACCGGCCCTGAGGGCGTTGAACGCGTCGCGCTTGGACTCGCCCGACACTGTGAAGACCACCAGCTGGGCACGTCCGATGGCCTCCAAGGTGAGCGTCATGCGCTCGTGCGGATTTCGCTCCTGGGGGTCCGAGCACCGCATGACCAGGGTGCCGGGGGGAGCGTCGAGGGCGGGCGAGCCGGGGAAGAGGGAAGCCGTGTGGCCGTCGGGCCCCATACCGAGGTGGACTAGGTCGAGCACGGGAAAGGCTTCGAGCGTCGCCTGGTAGGAGGAGACGTCGTCGCACGACATGGGGTGGAACGAGCCGACGGGGGTCACGCGCTCGAGCAGGGCCTCGCGCACGAGGCGCTGGTTCGCATCGGGGTCGTCCGTGGTGACGCATCGCTCGTCGCCCATGAGGACGTCGACCGATCCCCAGTCGACCGTCGCCGGGCTCACCTCGGCGAGCTTCTCGTAGCAGCGTCGCGCCGTGGGCCCACCGGACAAAACCAGGGCGAAGCGCGGACCGGGGCGTCTCGCGAACTCATGCAGGACCGTGTGGGCGAAAGCAGATGCGACGTCCTTAACGACGCGAACGGTGCCAGGCGGCGGGCTCACGGTGTCCGTCGGCGCGAGGCGGGTCTCGGGTCGAGCAGCGCTGTCACCGCAACTCGGCACAAGGGTGCGCGCACAGGGTCACGGGTGGCGCCACTGGCGTAGCTCGCGTTCGAGCAGGAGGTCGGCCTCGTGCGGTCCCCAGCTTCCTGCGGGGTAGCGGGCCAGCGGCACGCCCTCCTCGCTCCACGCCTCGAGGAACGGGTCGACCACGCGCCATGCTTGGGCCACCTCGTCGGTGCGGATGAACAGGGTGGCGTCGCCGATCATCGCGTCGTGCAGCAGGCGTTCGTAGGCGTCGGCGTTGCTACCTTCGAAGACCCGCGCATAGGAGAAGTCCATGTTCACCGAGCGCAGCCGGAAGGCCTCACCGGGCACCTTGGCCCCGAAGAGCAGGCGGATGCCCTCGTCGGGCTGGACCCGAATGACGAGCTCGTTCGGACGCAGGTCGCGTGCCAGTCGCCCGCCGAAAGCGAGGTGGGGAACCCTGTGGAACTGCAACGCGACCTCGGTCACGCGGCTGTTGAGACGCTTGCCGGTTCGGAGATAGACGGGGACCCCCGCCCAGCGCCAATTGTCGACGGCGAGCTGCATCGCCACATAGGTCTCGGTGATGCTGTGCGGATCGACGCCGTTCTCTTGGCGGTAGCCGGGCACCTCCTGGTCGCCGATCCGTCCAGCTGTGTACTGTCCGCGCACGGCAGTTCCCACTGCCTCGTCGACGTCGGCGACCACGATCGCTCTCAGGAGCTTCACCTTCTCGTCGCGGATGCCCTGTGCGTCGACGGTGGCGGGCGGCTCCATCAGTGTGAGAGCCAGTACCTGCATCAAGTGGTTCTGGACGATGTCCCTGAGCGCACCTGCATGTTCGTAGAAGCCGCCGCGGTGCTCCACACCGAGCTGCTCGGCCACGGTGATCTGCACGCTGTCGACGTAACGGCGGTTCCAGATCGGCTCGAAGATCGCGTTCGCGAACCTGAGGGCGAGAAGGTTCTGGACGGTCTCCTTGCCCATGTAGTGGTCGATCCGGAAGATCTGCGACTCGTCGAAAGCCGCGTGGAGCGCTTCATCGAGCACCATGGCACTGGCGAGGTCGTGACCGTAGGGCTTCTCCACGACGAGCCTGGCGAAGCTGCCTCGTTCTCCTGGGCAGTTGCAGCCGTGCTCGGCCAATGCCGAAGCCACCACTCCGAAGAGATCGGGGACCGTGGCAAGGTAGTAGACGCGATTGCCCGAGGTCCCGAAAGTCCGGTCCGTTTCGGCGAGAGCTTCTTTCAGACGGTCGAAGGTGCCTTTGTCTGCGTAGTCGCCGGAGACGTAGCGGAAGCGCTTCACTAGGTCGGGCCATTGGCCCCCGGCCGGCACGGCGTCGAGCATCGCCTTCTGGAAGTCTTCGTGGCTCCACGCGGTGCGTGCGACGCCGATCACCGCGAAACCGCTCGGCAGGGCTTTGTGTTCGCTCAGGGCCGCTATCGCCGGGACGAGCTTGCGTGCGGTGAGGTCACCGGAGGCCCCGAACACGACGAGCGTGAGCGGAGGAGGAGGTTCGACGGTGTCGAGGTCGTGGACGGGCTCGGCGCCCGTAACATCCGAGGGCCCCAAGTGCTCGGCTTGGTCTGCCTGCAACGCAGCTTCGCTCTCGTCGTCCTGCAACACCGAGGGGTCGTGAGATGTCATGCTGCGCCGCCGCCGGAGGCTGGTCCACTCGATGTAGGGCCTTGCTCGGTGACGACGGCATGTCCACCGAATTGGTTCCGCAGGGCGGCTACGAGACGGTTCGAGAACGCATCGGGCTCTCTCGAGGCGAAGCGCTGGTAGAGAGAGGCGGTGATCACCGGGGCGGGCACCGACCGCTCCAGAGCCTCCTGCACGGTCCATTTCCCCTCCCCGGAGTCGACGACGTAGCCCTCGATCTTCTCGAACCCCGAACCGGGTGCAAGCGCGCGCTCGGTCAGCTCGAGGAGCCATGACCGGACGACCGAGCCGTAGCGCCAGATCGAGGCGATCTGGTGGAGGTCCAGGTCGAATTCATGGGCGTGGTCCATGATCTCGAAGCCTTCCGCGTAGGCCTGCATCAGCCCGTATTCGATCCCGTTGTGGACCATCTTCACGAAATGCCCTGCACCGACGGGTCCGACGTGCGCGTACCCACCCTCCGGGGCGAGTGCCCGGAAGAAAGGTTCACACGTGCCCACCGCCTTCTTCGTCCCTCCGACCATGAGGCAATATCCCTCGCCGAGCCCCCACACGCCTCCCGAGGTGCCGGCGTCTACGAATCCGATCCCGTTCTCCGCCAGCGACTCCGCAGTGGGCGGCGCGTGGCGGTAGTTGGAGTTCCCGCCGTCGATCACGACGTCACCGCTGTCCATGAGACCCTTGAGGGTCTCGATGGTGCTGGTCGTGGGGTCCCCGGCAGGCACCATCACCCACGCCACCCGAGGCGCGTCGAGCTTCGCGACCATCTCCTTCAGGCTGGAGGCCGTCTGCGCGCCCTTGGCCGCCACCGACTCGCGTGCTGCGGCCGAAAGGTCGAACGCGATGACCTGATGGCCCTTCTCGATGAGCCGCTGGGTCATGTTGGCGCCCATCTTGCCCAGCCCCACCATGCCGATCTTCATGTCGAGTTCCTCTGTTTCTGTGGTGTCACTTCTTCTGTGTAACTGCTTCTGTGTGTCACTGCCTTGTGCTCTTCGCCCGAGGACTCTGAGCGCTCGGGCAGCCGGTCATCGCCGGACCTCGCCACGCCACAGGGTGCTCCCGGGTGCAACTTCCGCACGACCTCCTGTGAGATTCCGCAGTCCTCGCCATGCTCCGAGCGGTTCAGGCGATCTCTGCGAGGTCGTCGACCGCGACACGTAGGACGCGCCGTCCGTGCGCAAGGAGGCTCCGGTGGTCGCCGGCGCTCTGTGCGGCGATGAGCGTGCCGAAGTCATACGTCTCGCCCGGTACGGGAACCTCCGGTCCGGTGGTGCGCGAGACGATCTGGACGGCCACGACCGTGTCGGGGCCGCCCTTGTGCAGCTGCCCCGTGGAATGCAAGAAGCGGGGTCCGTAACCCGCGGTCACGGCCGCGCCGCCGAGGTGGTCGCGCACAGCGCGGCGCAGGGTCTCGAGCTCTGTGTCGTGGCCGAAAGGAAGGTACGCCTGCAACGACACGTAGTCACCCCGACGGAAGGCGTCGGACAGCCAGGCGAGCACGCCGCTTGGCTCTTGCGCTTCGAGCCGGGGAAGCGGCAGGTGGCTGAGAACACTGTTCGTGTTCTGCTTGGACTCGGCAACGTTGGGCTCGTCGAAGGGGTCGATGCCCAGCACGTGGCCGCACAGGGCTACCGCGACCTCCCAGCGGTAGAACTGCTCTCCCAGGTCCGCCGGCTCACTCGGGTGCAGCTGTACCACGTGGCGGTCGGGTCCTGTCTCGGGGGTGGTGGTGGGGACGGGCACACATCCCGTGCCTTGCTTGCCGGTCGACTCCGCGATGAGCTGCTCGACCCAGAGACCGAACGCGGCGTACGCGTCAGGAAGCACCACGGTCACTTTGTCGCGGCCTGCTCTGGCCTCTTCGCCCATCGTCATGCCCAGTGCAGCGGCCTCGACCAAGTCGGTCGAAAGGGCTCGCGAGCACAGCTCCGCGACGTCATAGCCGATCAACGCGGCCGGGACCATTCCGAAGTAGGAGAGCACCGAGTAGCGACCCCCGATGTCTGGGGGGTTTTCGAAACACCGAGCGAAGCAGCGCTCGGCGGCGAGCTTGGCCAGCGGTGTCCCGGGGTCGGTCACCGCGGCGTACCGCGAAGCGTCGGGCAACTTCGACCACGCGTAAGCGAGCAATGCATTCGGTTCGAGGGTGGTGCCGGACTTCGACGACACGAGCACGAAGGCGTCGGAGAAATCGAGGGAGCCGACGGTGGCGGGATGGGTGGTGTCACACACCACCAGCCGGCGCGACGAGCCGCCGTCGGTGCCGCCCCTCGCGGTGGTGGCGGCTCTTGTGGCTTCGAGCACTGCGGGGCCCAACGACGAGCCCCCCATGCCGAGCAGCACGACCGTCTGCTGGTCGATGCCTCGGGCCCATCGGGCCAGCTCGGCGGCCTCGGCCTCCATTCGCCTGGGGACCTCGAGCCAGCCAAGGCGTGTGGGGGAGACGTTCTTCTGTGGCCACAGGCTCTGATCGCGTGCTTCGAGGCGGGCGACGAGAGCCTGAGCGTCGTCGCTCATGACCGTGGTCTCGAGCGGCCCGACGTGAGGGCGTGGGCCTTGTCCGTGAGGACCTGCATGACCTCTTCGAAGGACTTGGCGAAGCTGGCTACGCCTTCGTCTTCGAGAGTGCGCGAGACCTCCGCCATGTCCACCCCGAGCTCACCGAGACGATCGAGGACCCGCCTGGCGTCGTCGGGGTCGACGTCGACGGTCCTAGACACGATGCCGTGGTCCAAGAATGCCTCGACCGTCTGGTCGGGCATGGTGTTGACCGTGTCGCGGCCTATGAGAGGGTCCACGTAGGCGAGATCGGGGTATGCAGGGTTCTTCGTCGAGGTCGAGGCCCACAGAGGCCGTTGCACCCTGGCGCCTCTGATGGCAAGAGCCTCCCAGCGCGGCCCCGAGAACCGGCTCTTGAAGAGCTCGTAGGCGACCCGTGCCTGGGCGACGGCCGCGGTGCCGCGCAGGGTGAGCAATTCACTGCTTGCGCGGCCTTTGGGATGTCCGCCTTGGTTCTCGCCACCGTGCGCGGCCAGCTGCTCGAGGCGTCGGTCGACCTCGGTGTCGACCCGGCTCACGAAGAACGAGGCCACGCTGTGTACGCGCGAGAGGTCCTCGGTCCCCGACGCGAGGAGGTCCTCGAGCCCTCCCAGGTAGGCCTCGATCACCTCGGCGTAGCGCTCCACGGCGAAGAGCAAGGTGACGTTGATGTTGCGCCC
>JBELAS010000048.1:0-8245 GCA_049508615.1 Acidimicrobiales bacterium | reverse complement strand
CGTCGCCATCGTGGTCGGCGGCATCACGGGTCTGCTGATCCTGTGGGCGGTCCTTCGCTACCGCCGTCGGTCCGACGCGATGCCCCGCCAGTTCCAGTACCACATCCCATTGGAGGTCACCTACACGATCGTGCCGGTGGTGATCGTGCTCGTCCTCTTCGTGTTCACGGTGCTGACGGAGAACCGTATCGACGCGCTCGGCCCGCCCTCGACCCAGACGGTGAACGTCTACGCCTTCCAGTGGGGTTGGGAGTTCGACTACGTGGGCAAGGACGTCACCGTCCAGGGAGAGACGCTGAACGACCCCGACCCTGTGGGGCTCAACGGCGGTCAGTGCGCTCCAGCCGTCGACTGCTTGGGGCCCGGGCTCGTCGTACCAGCCGGCCAGACCGTGCTCATAGACCTTCGCTCCAAGGACACGGTCCACGGCTTCTACGTCCCGGAGTTCAACTTCAGTCGCTACGCCCAGCCGGGCATCCTCAACCAGTTCCAGCTCACGGTCAAGCCTGCCGGCGTCTACCGGGCACAGTGCAGCCAGTTCTGCGGGCTGTACCACTCGGAGATGTTCTTCCACGTGGTGGCCCTACCTCCGGCCCAGTTCCAGTCGTGGCTCAGCTCGCAGCACGCAAGCGGCTCACAGAGCTCGTCCAACAACAACTCGTCCAACAACAACTCGTCCAACACCGGGGCGGCGCGATGACTCTTCTCGTCGAGCGCGAACACCTGGTGGAGGAGCATCCCGAGCATCACGAGGGTCCGACGGGGCTCGTCAAGTGGATGACCAGCACGGATCACAAGGTGATCGGCATGAACTACATGGTCACTTCCCTGGTGATGTTCTTCTTGGCCGGGATCATGGCGCTGTTGATCCGGGCGCAGCTCGCGTCCCCGCAGAGCTCCCTGCTCAGCTTCCAGCAGTTCAACGAGCTGTTCACTATGCACGGCAGCTTGATGCTGTACCTGTTCGCCGGGCCGTTCGCGTTCGGCGGCCTCGCCAACTTCATCCTCCCGATCCAAGTCGGCGCACCCGACATGGCGTTCCCACGGCTCAACGCCCTCTCGTACTGGCTGTACCTGACCGGGTCCATCACGATGATCATGGGCTTCATGACCGCCGGCGGCGCGGCCGCGTTCGGCTGGGTGGGCTACGCGCCGCTGTCGGAGACGACGTTCTCCCCTGGCTCCGGCCCCGACCTATGGATACTGGCCATCGCGCTCACCGGCTTCTCCGCTATCTTCACCGCCGTCAACCTCGTCACAACCACCTTCTACCTGCGTGCCCCCGGTATGACGATGTTCCGAATGCCTCTCTTCACATGGGGGATGCTCGTCACCGCCATTCTCATCCTCATCGCCTTCCCCATCCTCACAGCGGCGATGGTGCTGCTGTTCGCTGACCGTCACCTGGGCACTCACTTCTACACGGTGGCAGGAGGGGGAACGCCGATCTTGTACCAGAACCTCTTCTGGTTCTTCGGACATCCCGAGGTGTACATCTTGGCCTTGCCCTACTTCGGCATCGTCTCGGAGATCATTCCGGTCTTCAGTCGCAAGCCTCTTTTCGGCTACAAGGGCATGATCTTCGCCAACATGGCCATCGCGGGCCTGTCGACGGGGGTGTGGGCTCACCATATGTTCACGACAGGAGCCGTGCTGCTTCCCTTCTTCTCGCTGCTCTCACTGCTCATCGCAGTTCCCACGGGGATCAAGTTCTTCAACTGGATAGGGACCATGTGGCGCGGGCAGATACAGTTCAAGACCCCGATGCTCTTCTGCATCGGTTTTCTCTTCGCTTTCTTGATGGGCGGGCTCACCGGGGTGATGCTCGCGTCCCCGCCGATCGACTTCGCCACCCACGACACCTACTTCGTGGTGGCACACTTCCACCAGGTGCTGATCGGCACCGCGGTGTTCGCCGGGTTCGCCGGGTTCTACTACTGGTACCCGAAGTTCACCGGCCGGATGCTGCGGGACAATCTGGGCAAGTGGCACTTCTGGGTCTTGTTCATCGGCTTCTGGCTGACGTTCGTGCCCCAATATCAGCTCGGTCTGAAAGGCATGCCGCGGCGTGTCGCCAGCTATCCTGCGGAGCTCGGCTGGCAGTTCCTGAACCAACTGTCGACGATAGGTGCCTTCGTCATAGCGATCTCCTTCGTGTTCCTCCTCGTCAACTTGTGGGTGTCGTGGCGACAGCCCATCGAGGCCGGCGACAACCCGTGGGATGGCGCGACCCTCGAGTGGTTCACGGCCTCACCCCCCCCACACCACAACTTCTACAGGCTCCCGCCGGTGCGCTCTGAACGGCCCGTCTGGGACCACAACCACCCAGACGCCAAAGCCCTCCTCCACAACCGTGGCAATGGTCACGGCCAGCTGTCACAGCCTGTCACTACCGGTGGCAACGGCCACGGTTGACCAACCTAGAACGAGCCTGTACGAGCAGCTAAGGAGCCCCATAAGTGCGAATCGAAGCCCTGTTGCTTCTCGGTATCGGCGTCTTCTTCGCCATCGTCGGCGTCGTCTACTGGTTCTGGGGATACGAGCCGGGCGGGACCATGATGCTCGTTGGCACCGTCGCCCTCGGCCTGATCCCCGGGAGCTACTACTTCTGGTGGGCACGCCGGATGAAGCCGCGCCCCGAGGACCGCACCGACGGCTCGCTCAGCGAGGGAGCAGGCGTGATCGGCTCGTTCCCGAGCTCCAGTGTGTGGCCCTTCGTGTTCGCGATGGGGACCTTCCTGGTGGTACTCGCTCTTGTGTTCGGGATCTGGTTCCTGGCACCTGGATTCGCGCTCGTTGTGTCGGCAGCGGTCGGCTACAGCGTTGAATCCAGGCGCGGCGGCACCGTCTGAGGGACCTAAGCCGTCGCGCGATCGTCGCGTCCGTGGGCCTGGCAGTGGCCCTCAGCGGCGAGGGACGCGGCGCACGCCCGAGGTGTCCCCTACTTGCGCCGACTCGGGCTCACGCTCCGGTTCGGTGCCGAACTCGATGTGGACGGGCACGGGAATCGGCTCGAGCTCCGCTGATTCGTCACCGGGTCGAGGCTCGCTCGGGCTGGTGGCGTACTCGCCCTCTGGCGAGCGCGTCATGACGACCGCCCGCTTGCGCTTGCCGATACCCGGAAGGCCCGACATCTCCAAGCAGATCTGCCACGTGGTCAGCCCTACGACGATCGGAACGACTATCACGGCGAACCGGAAGAACCACAGCACGACGTTGAGCGAGATGTGGAAGAAATTGGCGAGCACGTCCGTGGAGCTGGCACCGAAGAGAGTGAAATAGAAGGCCAGCCCCATCGCTCCTACCGCGGTGTGCTTGGGGCGGTTCCGCGGGCGGTCGAGCAAATGGTGCTCCGCCCGGTCACCCGAGATCTTGGCGGCGACGAAAGGCCACGCCCAGAACAAGGTGAACGTAAGCCCAGGGAACAGGATCGTCGGGAGGAACACCTCGAACGGGATGGTGTGCCCGAAACCGGTGAACTCCAAGCTGGGCATGATTCGCAACGCTCCGTCCAGCCACCCCATGTACCAGTCCGGCTGCACCGCATAGCTGATCTTGTACGCTTCGTACGGCCCGTACTGCCAGATCGGGTTGACCTGTACCAGACCTCCGAGCGCCCACAACACCCCGGCGATCATGAACAGGAACCCGGTGGTCTTCAGGATGAACGTGGGGTACATCGGAGAACCCACGACGTTGTGCTCCGTCCGGCCGTGCCCCGGGAACTGAGTGTGCTTCTGGCGCACGAGCAGCCCGAGATGGGCAGCGATGAGTCCCAAGATGATCAGCGGCAGGATGAGCACGTGGATAATGAAGAAGCGGGGGATGATGTCCCCGTTACCCGGGAAGTTCCCCCCGAAGAGGAAAAAGGCCAGGTAGCTGCCTATCACCGGGATCGACAAGATAAAGGAGAACGCGAGCCGGATGCCGGTCCCCGACACGAGATCGTCCGGCAGCGAGTAGCCGAGGAAGCCGTTGATGATCGCAAGCATGAGCAGAGTCACCCCGACGATCCAGTTGAGCTCGCGCGGTTTGCGATAAGCGCCGGTGAAGAAGACCCGGCTCATGTGCACTGCAATCGACCCGATGAAAACGTCGGCCGCCCAATGGTGCATCTGGCGGATGACCAGGCCTCCGCGAACTGCAAACGACAGATCCACGCTCGAGGCGTACGCGGCGGACATTTTCACGCCGCGCAGCGGCTTGTACACACCGTTATAGATGACCTCGGAAGCCGAGGGCACGTAGTACAGCGATAGGAAGATGCCCGTCAAGACGAGGATCACGAACGAGTAGAGGGCGATCTCGCCGAGCATGAACGACCAGTGGTCGGGAAAGATCTTGTCGAGGAACACACGGCCGCCCTTGGCGATTCCCAAGCGATCGTCGAGCCATCTCACACCCGCACCAACCGGATCGTCACGACTGAGCTCGCTTCGCCTCACCCGCGCCTTTCGCGTCGAAACAGTCACACTCATCTTCGAACCCGCTTCACGAACACCGATGAGAACCGCTAACAGGGACGGACAGGCGCGGCAACCTGTCGCCGGACGCACAAGGACCGGCGACTTCTGTCGCACGCCGGTCGGCCCCGTTGCTTGCCCTTCCGCGAGCGGGCTGCATTTCTCATCGGTTCTCTCACGAACGCTCCCAGAAGCCAGGACCGATTGGCTCGTGGTACCCGCTCTGCGCCCGGAGCCATCCGGCGGAGTCGATCATGAGAGGAAGCTGGGGTAACGGGCGCGGCGCGGGCCCGAAGACCGGCTGTGCCCCGTCCATCACGTCGAACAAGGATTGATGGCACGGACACAGCAGCTGCTGGGTGAGCTCCTGGTAGAGCCCGACAGGGCAACCGGCGTGTGTGCACATCTTCGAGTAGGCGAGATAACCACGCGGACCCCACGTCTCGCGCCCGGGCTTCGTGACGATGTTCTTGTCCGACGGCCCGGCCCGTACAAGCATGGTCTGGTCTATCGAGGACCCCACGAACCCCTCGGGGAACACGGTTATGGCCCCGCCGACCTCCAGGTCGCTCGCGTGCAGCGGTCGCCCGTTGAAGTCCACGAGCCGGGACCCGGCCTTCCAGTCGGTCACGTCGAGGGCCTTGCCCGGCTGCTTCGGGCCGAGCGAGCGGATGACGGGAAAGGCGAGGACTATCCCCATCACCCCGGCACCGGTGCCGAGCAAACCGCCGAGAAACCCACGCCTGGCAAAGGTCAAGGTCGCGCGGTCCACCACGGCCGCCGTCATCGCCTGCCGCTCTTTCTCGCTGGAGGCGAGGGGGTGGCGCTCCTCCGCGAACGGGCCCTGGGGAAGCAGGTACTTTCCCCAAGCAGACAGCCCGAAGCCGAAAGCGAACAAGCCGACGCCGGCGAAGACACCTTCGAGCTGAGTCTGGCCGCCCACGAAGTAGACACCGCCGTAGGCCGCGAAACCGAGCAAGCCAAGGAGGAGGAAGAGCCCCACGGTCCACTCGGCGCGCCGCAGGTGCTTCGCGTAGGGCCGTAGGTGCGGGTCGTCGAGGGTGGCGACCGGAACTCCCGCCTCGGTGGCAGCGGCCTTATCGGCTGTCACCGTGCCTTCGCTCGTGGCGATCTCGTCGCTCATGCTCTCTCCCCGATCCAGAAGGCGATCAGCATGAGCCCACCCACACCGACGAGCAGCCCGATGAAGCCTTCGGCCACCGGCCCGATGCCACCGAGGAACACTCCGCCGCGGTTGTTCGGGTGCTGGATCGTCCCGGTCACATAAGCGACGATGTCAGCGACCTGGCGATCCGACAGGGTACCGGGACCGAAGTGGGGCATGTTCGTCGGGCCGGTGCGTATCGCCTCTGCTACCTGGGTGCTCGTGGCATGGTGCAGCGACGGGGCGTACGCGCCGTTCGCCAGGGCGTCTCCGGAGCCCGTGATGGTGTGGCAGCCCGCGCAATTGAGGACGAACAGCGAGTTGCCCTCGGGGAGGTTCGCCCCGGCCTTGTCCACCGAGGGCACGCCCGAGGGGAAGTCCGGTGAGGTGGCAGCTAGTGAGCTCACGAAGGCGGCGATCTCGAGGGTCTGAGTCCGGTCGAACCGGGCCGGTTTACGAAGCGGTTGCGTGGTGGCGTTGGCCAGAGGCATTCGACCGGTCGACACCCAGAAGTCGACCGTCGCCGGCCCGAGGTCTTGAATCGGCGGGGCCACCGCGCTTCCGAGGGCGTCGGTGCCGTGACAGCTGGCGCAGTTCGCCTCGAACAGCACCTGCCCCGGAGCGATGTAGGAACGCGGAAGGCTGCGGTAGGTGATCGGTTCGTTCGAATTCGTCGCACTGGCGCTCTTGGAGGCCATCGCCGCGATTCGTGCAGACGTGGCGGTGTGCGCGGCCGCCCCGGATGTGATCAACCCTGCGACGCCCGCCGCCACGACAACCATGGCCGGGAGCACGTACCGGACCCGAAGCTTTGCTCGCATGCTCTGCAACTCTGGCTCCTCAACCCGCTTTCAGGAGGAACAGACAGCTGAAGATACCGACCCACATGAAATCGACGAAGTGCCAGTAGTAACCGACTGCCTGGTAGACGTTCGTCTCCCCCGGGTCTCCGGCCGATCCTTTCACGCGGCCCAGAAGGAACAGCATCGCCACGAGGCCGAGCAGCACGTGCAGACCGTGGATGCCGGTCATGACGAAGAACAGCGACCAATAGGCGTTCAGAGCCGGGCCGTGACCGTGAGAGGCGAAGTCGTGCCATTCGTAGAGGGTGTTCGCCAGAAAGCCGGCACCCAGGATGAAGCTCGTGATTATCCAGGCGCGTGCGCGGGATCGCTCCCCGCGCTCTTGTGCCCACACGCCGAGCTGGAAGGTGGGGCTGGAGACCAGTAGCACGACGCTGAAGATCCCCGCCTGCACGTAATCGAGGTGCTCGCCGACCAGGGGTGGCCACGAAGAGGTGGCGTGGGCACGGATCGTGAAATAGGCGGCGAACAGGCCGCTGAAGAACATGAGCTCCGAGCCAAGCCAGATGATGACCCCCACGGCCAGCAGCGGAGGGCGCGCGGGCAGGCGGCGTTGGCCGGGCACGGAAGCCTCTACCGGGATCGCCTGCGTCACGGCGTCATTTACTAGCGGACGGCACGCCTCGGCGCCAGCACTTTCCTCAGATCGAAAGGGCGGCTGGAAGAGGCCGTGAGTGCACCACGGCCAGGCGCCGGGTCGGACGAGTGAGCGCCACGTACAAAGCCCTCAATCCCTGAGCGGACTCCTCGACGACGGCTGACGGCTCTACCACCACCACGGCGTCGAATTCCAGCCCGTTGGCAAGGTCGACGGGCAGCAGGCTCAGGGGCGCGCCAAGCCCCTCTCGGCGCGGGTCGGTGCTTTCCACGCCGGTGGCGTCGAGCGCCGCGGCCAGGGTGCCTATCGCAGAGGCGGCGGCGAGCACGGCCGTCGTGCCCGGCGAGACCTCCGCCACCAGCTCCGACGCCATCTCCGCCACTGCCTGCGCGAGGACCTCGGAAGAGACCGCCTCGAAGCGAGGTCGCACCCCTGTGCGCCGCACAGGGGTCGGCGGTGCGAGACCGGGCACCGTCTCCGCCAGTAGGCGGCCTGCCACTTCTATGACCTCGGCCGGGGTGCGGTAGCTCACGCTGAGACCCACCGTGCGCGGCGGGCGGTTCGCCGGCAAGTGAGCCGTGACCTCCTCCCAGGTTGTCGGGGCCCAGGGGCCCGTGGCCTGGCCGATGTCGCCGACAGCGGTCACCGAGCCCGACAGTGACCGGCGGCTCACCATGCGCAGCTCCATTGGTGAGAGATCCTGTGCCTCGTCCACGACGATGTGCCCATAGGTGCGCGGTCCCTCCTCTTGTTCGTTCCCGCCGTAAGCGGCTCGCGCCTTTCGAGGGCCGAGTAACACGCGGGCTTCGTCTATCAGTGCCAGGTCGGCGGATGTCCATGGGATCTCGCAGAGCGATCCGGAGCGTGGGCGTATCAGAGCCGCTTGCTCCTCGGCGCTCAGGAGCCCCTTGGCAGCCAGGGCAACTAGAGGCCGGGAACCGAACAAGTCGTTGAGCAGTTCCTCTGCACTCAGTCGCGGCCACATGCGGTCGAGCGCGTCCGCCAGCTCGGGGACCTGTCGCAACCGGCGGCTGAACTCGAAGAAGTCAAATCCCGCCTGCCCGTCGCCGGCCGGATCGCTGCCGGGATCGCCACCGCCGAACTCCCGTACGCGCCCATTGCCGCCGGGAACCGGCCCCCGGTCACTCACGTCCGG
>JBELAS010000047.1:0-8322 GCA_049508615.1 Acidimicrobiales bacterium | reverse complement strand
GGCAGCAGCAACGACCAGGACGAAGAACACCAGCGCCTGCCCGCCGATGTCGTTCAGCATGCGGGCGAAGGTCACCAGGGTCAGGTTGGCCGCGTTCAGCATCAGCTCGATGCACATGAACATGACCAGCACGTTGCGGCGCACGAGGAGACCGAAGGTGCCGATGGCGAAGAGAACCGCGGCCAGCGCGAGGTACCAGTTGCCCGACAGGCTCATGGGACGGCACCCTCCCCCACCGGCTCCTCCTGGCGCTGATCTTCTGGAAGATCTTCAGCAAGAGGTACGTTCCCCGACGCCACCGTACTCGCCACCATGTCGGCCAGCGCTTCCATCGGGTCCCCTACCACCTCGCCGGCGGTGCGCTCGTCGGACGGCCCGGAGCCGCCCGACACGGCTGTCTCCTCCGTGCCTGACCGCCGCGTACGCGGCGGTCTGCGTGCAAGTACCACGGCGCCTACTACCGCGATCACGAGCAGAGCGGCAGTAGCCTCGAAGGGGAACAGGTACGTGGTGAACACCGCGCGGCCGAGAGCGGCGACGTCGCCACCCGGCTGGCCCCGGGCCTGACCGGCCACCGAATGCGCCCCCACGGACCAGTGGGCGGTCACGCCGAGCAGGAGCAGCCCCGCCAGGCCCGCCGCCACCAGGCCGATGGCCAGCGGGCGTTGAGCGCGCAGAGGCTCGAAGGCGATGTTCTCGCGCCGGTCGACTCCCAGGAACATGATCACGAACAGGAACAGCACCACGATGGCGCCTGCGTAGACAATGACCTGCACGGCGGCCAGGAAGTTCGCCTGCTGTTCCACGAACAGCACCGCCACCCCGAACAACGTCAGCACGAGCATCAGGGCCGCGTGCACGGGGTTGCGCGCCACGACCACGCCGATGGCACCCGCCAGGACGAGGAACGCGGCTATGGCGAAGACCGCCACGTCGACCTTCGTGGTCGCCGCCAGCTGCACGAGGAGCACGCCGAACATGCCCGAGGTCACTCTTCGGTGTCCCCGCGGAGCCGGGGCACATCCAGAGGAGCGCGCCCGTCGCGCGTATCGCCAGAAGCGTCCCGCGGAGCGCGCCGGTGGCGGGCCATCGCGTCGCGTCGCAGCGCCACCTTGGCCCGCGCTCTGTTGAGCACGCCGCGGCGCCCTTGCATCTCCGGGGGCCGGTCGGCGTCGTCCAGGTGCAGGTAGTAGACGTCTCTCATGTCGCGGACACCGGTGGCGTCGTCGTCGCGGCGGCCACTCTGTCCACCTTCCGGCACGCGTATGCCGTAGCCGAGCTCGCCGGACCACTGCACGCGCCCCTCGTAGGAGGCATCGCCAGAGGGAGAGGTCGCACGCATCCACGCCGAGGTGTGCAGGTCGTCGCCCTCGCGCCAGTCCTCCCAGGGCAGCTGCCTGGGTCGCCCCTCGTCGTCGACCAGCAGTTCATCGCGAGTGTAGATGGCGTCCGCGCGGTTCGTGAAGGAGAACTCGAAGAGCTTCGACTCGGTGATCGCCTCCGTCGGGCACGCCTCCACGCACATATCGCAATGGATGCAACGTAGGTAGTTGATCTCGTACACGAAGCCGTAGCGCTCACCGGGAGATACGGGGTCGTCTCGGGGATTGTCGGCGCCGCGAACGTAGATGCAGTCAGCCGGGCAAACCCCGGCACACAGCTCGCACCCGATGCACTTCTCCATGCCGTCCTCGTAGCGGTTGAGGACGTGGCGCCCGTGAAAGCGGATCGGCTTCGGCTTCTTCTCCAACGGGTACTGCCACGTGACGCGCGGGCGCGTCATCTGCTGAAGGGTGACCTTGAAACCGCCGAGGAAGCTCAGGTGCTCGCGCATGTCGTCGCGCAGGCTCATCTGGCCCCTCCTGTGCCGGACAGGCCGGAAACGGGAGTTGCCGGGGACGAACCGGAGGCTGGGGGGACCGGGGACGGACCGACGGGCGGAACTGAGCCGACGAACAGCTCGCCCCGGGCGGATCCCACGAAAAGCGAGCGCGCCAGCAGGCCGCCGCCCAGCGCGAGCCCCGCGATCACCCCGGCGAACCACCACCGCCCGATGATCGCCGCAGCCACCACGAGCGCCCAGGCCAAAGAGACCGGTATGAGCACCTTCCAGCCGAGGTTCATCAGCTGGTCATAGCGCAGCCTCGGGAGGGCGGCACGGATCCATACGTAGAGGAACAAGAAGACGAACGTCTTCCCCAAGAACCACAGGACCGGGATCAGCCACGACAGCACGAACACGTGCGCCGTGGGACCGTCAGGACCGCCGAAGAACAACGTGACGACCACCGCGGACATCGTGATCACGTTCATGAACTCGGCCATGAAGAACATGGCGAACCGGATCGACGAGTACTCGGTGTTGAACCCACCGACGATCTCCGTGTCGGCTTCGGCCAGGTCGAACGGGGGTCGTTGGAGCTCGGCGGTGATGGCCACCAGGAAGAGCACGAAGGGGACGACCCCGCTGCGGATCAGGTTCCAGCTGACGAAGAAAGTGTGACTCTGGCTGTTCACGATGGCGCGGGTGGACAGCGACCCCACCAGGTTCGTGGCCGACGCTGTCAGCAGGACCACCACGATTACCGCCATTCCCAGGGCCGCCTCGTAGGAGATCATCTGGGCCGAGGCGCGCACCGATCCGAGCAGGGGGTACTTCGACCCGGACGACCAGCCTGCGAGCATTACGCCGTAGACCGACACCGACGACATGGCAAGCAGGAACAGGATCCCGATCGGGGGGTCTGCCACCTGCAGCTCGAACGTGTGACCGGCGATCGTGACCAGACCCCCCACGGGCACGATGGCGAACGCCAGGAATGCGGGCACGATTGACAGATATGCGGCCAGCTTGAACACGAAGCGGTCCGAACGGTCCGGAAGCAGGTCCTCCTTGAAGAAGAGCTTGATTCCGTCAGCCAGGGTCTGCAGCAGCCCCCACGGACCGGCACGATTCGGACCTATGCGCGCCTGCATGTCCGATACCAGCTTGCGCTCGAACCAGACCATGAGCATTACCGACAACATCAGGGCTGCAAAGCCGACGGCAACCTTGACCACTATGACGAGCAGCTCGACCCAGTGCACGCCATGCGAGTAGAGAGGATCCAAGGCAAGAGCGTGCGACAGCGCACCGGTCATAGCCCCGGGCATCACAACGTCTCCAGGACGAGACGGATCTTCACAGCGTCTCCAATCGCACGTCCACCACAGGCTGGCTCGCGTCGATCAGCGAGGCCGCGCCAGCTGTGTCGCCGGCATCGAGGTTGAACCCGACCACCGCGGTCCCCCGGGGAATGTCGTCGTCGGCGAGGACCTCGAGCACCAAAGAGGCGCGTGAGGAACGCACGCGGACTCCGCCGCCGGTGGTCACCCCGATGCGGTCGAGGTCGTACGGGTTCACGCGCACCACTGCCGAGGGGGCGAGCGCAACAAGCGACTCGCATGCCCCGAGCGTCACGCCGTCGTCGTACAGCTTGCGCGGAGCCACCAGCCGCAACGAGTAGCTGTCCGCCGGAGGTACTCGCGCTGCTCCCATCGCCTGCGGCCAGCGGATCGTGCGGGGCTGGAAAGGGCCGGACCGACGAGCCAGGCCATCTCCTGCATGCCCCGTGCCGGCGAGACCGGTCCGCAGCGGAGCGCCTTGGATCTCCGCGGGCACTATGCCCGGCGTGGCCATCGGGTCGAACTTCTCGGGCCTCTCCCTGCGTGTGAGGCTCACGCGGGAGGCCGCCAAGGGAGCCACGATCCCATCGCGCGCCGCGGGACGATCGAGCACTGCGCGCGTGATCCCGGCGTGGGAGGGAACCAAACGCTCGATCTCGTCCCACAGTTCGGCGACGCTCGTCACCCCCAGGTCGCTGCCTAGTCGCGTCGCCAGCTCGGCAGCGATCATCCAGTCCGGCCAGCATTGCCCGGGAGAGAGCAGCTTCTGCCCCAGGCGCGTGATCCGCCCTTCGATGTTCGTGGTCGTCCCCGCACGCTCGTGGACCGTCACCGCTGGTAATACCACGTCCGCGCGCGCCGCTGAGGGCGAGAGGAAGCTGTCCACCGCCACGATGAACCCCGCCCCCTCGAGAGCGTCATCGGCCACCTTGGCGTCGGGAAAGTCTCGTAGCGGGTCTGCCCCCAACAGCACGAGCACTTCCATGGTGCCGGCGGCCAAGGCGCCGAGGATGCCCGACGTGTCCATTCCCCGTTCGACAGGCAGCGACCCCCACGCCTCTGTGAACCACTCCCGGCCTTCGTCCATCGACACTCGACCGGGAAGGACACCCGGGGCAAGACCCATGTCCAGCGCACCCATGACGTTGCCGCGGCGCAAGGCAGGAAGAAAGCGCGCGGAGGGCCACGCCTCGGCCATCGCCGCCGCCGCCGCCGCCACGAGTTCGCCCTGCTCGGCGAGAGACGGTCGCCCGATGACGACCACCACCCCGTCGCCTTCGGTCACCTGTCCTTGGCCTTCGGTCACCTGTCCTTGGCCTTGGACCACCTGCGACCCCGAGCCGTCACAGGGCATGTCCTCGCCGCCGGAGGTGCCTGCGGTTCCCGTAAGGGCCTTAAGCGCGCGCCTCCAGGCGGCCTCGTCCACTGAGTGCGGGGGCGCAGAGCCGCTCACCAGCGATCGTGCCATCTCGGCAGCATCGCCGGGACGGTAGAGGACCGAAGCGCTGGCGTAGGGTGTGAGCGCCGTCGGTCGCGGCGTCAACTCGACGATCCCGAGGCCGCCCGAGACCACCGCCCCCCGCAAGCGCAGGAACAGCACAGGCAGCTCTTCGCGCAGGTCACCCGACAGCACCACCACGCAGCGCGCCGCGCACGCCTCGTCGATTGTCGCCCGGGGCAGACCGAGCACGACCTCGGCAGGAAGGCCGTCGGCAAGCTGGGCGTCGACACAGTCCGTGCCGACCACGGACTTGGCGAACTTCGCCCACGCATACGCGTCCTCGTTCGCCAGCCTGGCGCCGCCCACCACCCCGATGCTCTGCGTCCCGTGGTCCGCGCGAGCCTGCGACAGCCTATCGGCCACGACCGACAATGCCTCGGCCCATGTCGCCGGCTCGAGCTGCCCGTCCCTGTCCGCGCCGGCTCGACGAACCAACGGCCCGACCAGGCGGTCATCGGAGTTGACCGCCTCATAACCGAACCGCCCCTTGTCGCACAGCCAGCTCTGGTTGACCGGGTCGCTGTCGATCCCGATCAAGCGGGTGACCCGGTTCGCCGACGACTGCACCGCTGCCCGGCATCCGAAGGCACAGAGCGAGCAGGTCGACTCGACCTGCTCGAGGTCCCATGGCCTCGCCCCGAATCGGTAAGGCGTGGCGGTCAGGGCGCCTACAGGGCAGATCTGGATCGTGTTGCCGCTGAAGTAGGAAGTGAACGCCAGGTCATCGAAGATGTTCACCTCTACCTGGTCGCCGCGTCCGAAGAGGTCGATCTGAGCCTCACCAGCCACCTCCAGGGCGAAGCGCACGCAACGCCCGCACTGGATGCAGCGCTCGCGATCCAAGAGCACGAGCTCGGAGAGAGCGATGGGCTTGGACCAGTGCCGCTTCTCCTCCACGAAGCGGCTCTCGCCCGGCCCGTAGGCGAACGTCTGGTCCTGGAGAGGGCACTCTCCTCCCTTGTCGCACACCGGGCAGTCGAGCGGGTGGTTGACGAGGAGGAACTCGAGCACACCGTCTTGGGCCTTTCGCACCTTCTCCGAGGTGGTCACCACCTCCATGCCCTCGCCTACGGAGACGTAGCAGGCGGGCTGCAAGGTCGCCCCGCGTGGCCCGGACACCTCCACGAGGCACATCCGACACATGCCCACAGGCTTCATGCGCGGGTGGTAGCAGAAACGGGGGATGAACACCCCCGCCTGCTCGGCCGCGGTGATCAGGAATTCCCCGGCGCCTGCTGTCAACTCACGCCCGTCGAGGGTGAAGGTAACCGTACCCTGGCGGACCGGGGCAATGCCGTGGTGCGAACTTACCGTCGGATCGAAGACAGGAGGGTTAGCCAAAGGGACACCCCCCGTCTTTTATGTGGACCAAGAACTCGTCGCGAAACATTCTGATGCCCGAGGCGATCGACGACGGGATCGAAGAGCCGAGCACACAGATCGTGGTCTGCTGAGGCGGCCACGAGATCCCCGGGGCGATGTTGTCGCAGACGTCCATCAACAGGTCGAGGTCGTTCTCGCGCCCGCTCCCGTCCTCGATCCGCCGAAGGATCTTCTCCAACCAGCCGCTGCCCTCCCGGCACGGAGTGCACTGGCCGCACGACTCGCGCCAGAAGAAGCGGGTGATGCGCCATGCCGCGCGGACCGTGCAGGTGGAGAAGTCCATCACGACCACCGAGCCTGAGCCGAGCATCGATCCCTGAGCGGCCACCTCGTCCTGACCGAGCGGAAGGTCGAGCTGCTCGGGACCGAACCAGGGAGCCGAAGCTCCGCCTGGTATGAAGGCCTTCAGCTCACGGCCTCCGATGATGCCTCCGCCAAGCACCGGCGAGTAGACGAGGTCGCGAAATGTCGTCTTCACCATCTCCACCTCGTATACCCCGGGCCTGCGCACGTGGCCGGACAGAGCGAAGAGCCGCGTACCAGTGGAGCGTCCCTCTCCCAGCGCTGCATAAGCCTCTGAACCGTGCACCAGCACCCAAGGGAGATTGGAAAGGGTCTCGACGTTGTTGACCACGGTGGGATCGCCGTAGATCCCGATGGACGCGGGGAAGTACGGGGGCTTGATCCGGGGAAAGCCGCGCTTTCCCTCGAGGCTCTCCAAGAGCGCCGTCTCCTCCCCGCAGATGTAGGCACCCGCGCCGGGGTGGACCACGAGGTCCAAGGAGAAGCCCGAGCCGAAGATGTCTCGTCCGAGCGCGCCGAGAGCATAAGCCTCATTCACCGCTTGCTGGACGCGCTCGAGGCCGAGGGCGAACTCGCCTCGCACGTAGACGAAGACTCGTGCTGCGCCGATCGCGTACGCGCATATCACCGCCCCTTCGACAAGCTGGTGCGGGTCGCGCTCGAGCAGCAGGTGGTCTTTGAAGGTGGCCGGCTCGCTCTCGTCGCCGTTCACCACCAGGTAGGTCGTGGATGCCTTGCGCAGCATCGACCACTTGCGTCCCGCCGGGAAGCCCGCTCCCCCACGTCCGAGCAGGCTTATGGCGTCGACCTCGGCCGCCACCTCCTCGCGATCCATCGTCAACGCCTTGCGCAGGCCCGAGTATCCCCCGCTCGCCAGGTAGCGCTCGAGGGTGTGCGAGTCGTCGTAGCCGAACCTCGAGGTGAGGATACGAGGCGCCTCGGTGATGGCCATCAGGCGCTTCCCCCTGACGCAGCACCCGAGCCGGAACGGCGGGTCGCGGCACGTTCGACCGCTGCAGCGGCAGCCGCCTGGCGCTCGGAGGAGACCGTGCCGTCGTCCACACGCAGGCCCCCTTGACGACGCACCCGGACAAGGGTCCCGTGTGGCGGCACGTCCCCGCTCAGACGACCCGCTCGCAGGTCGTCGACGAGGGCGTCGAAGGTCTCGTCGTCGACGTTCCCGAAGAACCGGTGATTGACGGCAAGGCAGGGCGCGCGCCCGCAGTCGGCGATGCACTCGACGTCCTCGAGGGTGAACATGCCGTCGGCGGTGGTGCACCCCGGGCGCGTGCCCAGCACCTCCTGGGCGTGATCCAGCAGTTCATAGGCACCGCGCAGCATGCACGCGATGTTCGTGCACACCGAGATCACGTAGGTGCCCACGGGCTCGGTACGCAGCATCTCATAGAAGGAGGCGGTGCCCACCACCTCGGCGGGCTGGAGGCCCACTATCTCCGCAATCTCGGCGATCGCCTCGGGACTCAACCAGCCGTCCTGCTCCTGTGCCAGATGACAGACGGGGATGAGCGCCGAGCGCGGATGAGGGTAGAGCGCGACAAGCTCACGGGCGCGCGCCACCACCTCGGGCGACAGGTGGCCGCTCACCGGTCGACGTCGCCCATGACGGGGTCCACCGACGACATGGTGGCAATGGCGTCGGCCACCAAGCCTCCGCGCAGCATCATCGGCAAGCTCTGGAGGTTGACGAAGGACGGCGCTCTGATGTGCATCCGGTAAGGCTTTGCCGAGCCGTCAGAGACCATGTAGCAGCCGATCTCGCCCCGGGGGGACTCGATGGCCGTGTACACCTCGCCCTCGGGGACTTTGAACCCCTCGGTGAACAACTTGAAATGATGGATCAGCGCCTCCATCGACTCGTCGATGCGAGCGCGCGGTGGGGGTGTGACCTTCTTGTCCTGCACGCGGTAGTCGCCCCCAGGCATGCGCTCGAGCACCTGACGTACGATCCG
>JBELAS010000046.1:0-8344 GCA_049508615.1 Acidimicrobiales bacterium | reverse complement strand
CGACGCATCGTTGCGCGGCAGCGACGTGTTCATCGTGCAGACCCACTGCGGCCCGGTGAGCCACACGCTGATGGAGCAGCTGATCATGATCGACGCCGCGAAGCGAGCGTCGGCCAAGCGGATCACAGCGGTGTGCCCCTACTACGGGTACGCACGACAGGACCGCAAGGTCACCGGGCGCGAACCCATCACCGCGAAGCTGGTGGCCGACATGCTCAGTGTGGCGGGGGCCGATCGTGTCGTCAGCGTCGACCTGCACTCGGGACAGATCCAGGGCTTCTTCGACGTCCCCTTCGACCACTTGACGGCCATGCCGGTCCTCGTCGACGAGCTCAAACGGCACGGCTCGGACGACCTCGTGGTGGTGTCTCCCGATGCCGGGAGGGTAAGAGTGGCTGAGCGCTTCAGCCAGCACCTGGGTGCCGACCTCGCTTTCGTCCACAAGCGCCGCCCCCGTGACGCGAGCAACCTCGTGGAGGCTCTGGACGTGGTGGGCGAGGTGCAGGGGCGCCACTGCGTCCTCGTCGACGACATGATCGACACGGCAGGCACTGTCTGTGTCGCCGCCGAGTTGCTGGCCGAGCGCGGCTCCTCCGATGTGTGGGCGATGGCGACCCACGGGGTGCTGTCCGATCCCGCACTCGAGCGTCTCGAGAAGTCACGGCTCTCGCGTGTGGTGGTGACGAACACACTGCCTGTACCCGAGGAGCGCCGGATCGAGAAGCTCGAGGTGCTCTCGGTCGCGAAGCTCATCGCGGACGCCATCGACGCTGTGTTCGAACACACGTCGGTCTCGGAGATCTTCGGCGGGGACAACCTGGTCTGACCTCTGCGCCAGGATCATTGCATGTCCCTCATTCTCGGCTTGCTCTCGGCTTGCTCTCGGTCTTGTCGCACCCCTCGGTATGTCCACCGGCGGCATCCGGCCAGTGTCGAGGCGGCGATCTCGTAGGGCTTCAGCTTCACAGCGCAGGATATGCTGTTCGACGCGTCGAGCCCGTCCGGCCGGCGCGATCGGATACCTAGGCACCCTGCGAGGAGCACGTTCGTGGCCGAGTTCATACTGCTAGCCGAGCCCGGTCGGCCCATCGGCAGCCGTCCCGCCAGGCGTCTGCGGGCAGGGGGTCGTGTGCCCGCAGTCGTCTACGGGCAGGGGGTGGGCCCGGTTCCCGTCACGGTCCGGGCGCGCGACCTGCGTGCCGCGCTCAGCACCGATGCAGGGCTGAACGCGGTCCTGTCGCTGCGGGTGGACGGCAAGCCGTACCTCACGATGGCGCGCGAGCTCCAGCGTCATCCTGTGCGAGGGACGGTCATCCACGTCGACTTCCAGATCGTCGACCCCGAGCGTGAGATCTCGGCCGAGGTCCCGATCTCGCTCTTGGGCGAGGCGGTCGAGCTTCACCGCACGGACGGGGTGCTCGACCAGCAGCTGTTCAGTTTGCCGGTAAGGGCCCGACCTGCAGACATCCCCGCCCACCTGGAGGTGGACGTCTCGGAGGTGGTCATCGGGTCGGCGATCCGAGTCTCGGAGATCGCTCTTCCAGCGGGTGTGGTCACCGACCTCGACCTCGAGTCCATCGTCGTGGCCGGCCAGCCCCCGAGGGTGCAGGTGGAGGAGGCCGCGGAGGCAGAGGCCCCAGAGGGCGAAGTTCCAGAGGGCGAGGCTGTGGCCCCGGAGGCTGGAGCCCGAGAGAGCGGAGCTGCTTCGGCCGGCGACGGCGGTGGTGGCGCCGGCGGCTCCGAAGAGGGCTAGACGCTGCGCCGTATCTTTGGCGTGCCCCGAAGTGGGGTTCGTGCCGGTCTGCTCGTGGTGGGGTTGGGCAACCCGGGGGCCGAGTTCGAGCGGACCCGGCACAACCTGGGGGCAGAGGTGGTCGCCTTGCTCGCGAGCCGCCACGGCCAGCACCTGCGAGCCGAGAAAGGGACGCGCTCTGCGGTCGCCCGGACCTGTTTGGCGGAGAAGGTGGTCGTGCTAGCGGTTCCCCAGACCTATGTGAACGACTCGGGCCTCGCGGTAGGTGCTCTCGTTCGGCGGTTCGGCGTCGACGAGACCACACGCATCGTGATCGTCCACGACGAGCTCGACCTGCCGACCGGGCGGGTGAAGGTCAAGGCGGGTGGCGGCACCGCAGGCCACAACGGCCTCGAGTCGGTTCACGCCCACCTGCACGACAGCTCGTACGTGCGCGTTCGCATCGGGATAGGCAAGCCCCCCGGACGCCAGGCGGGAGCCGACTACGTGCTTCGCCGACCCGGCCGGTCCGAGCGCGAGGAACTTGACGTGGCCGAGGAGGTGGCGGCGGACGCGGTGGAGGCCATCGCCACCTCGGGGGTCTACAGCGCCATGCAGCGGTTCAACACAGAGCCCGTAGCCTGAGTTGGTGAGCCTCCGCTCGCTTCCTTCGCTGCTACGAGGCGAGCCGGCCATGCTCGACGCGATCAGCGCGGGCACCGGCGCGTTGGCAGTGCCCGAGGCCGCCACAGCGTTCGTGCTGGCCGGGCTGTGCACCCTCTCCGAGCGTCGTCCGCTGTTGGTGGTGACCCCGACCCTTTCGGACGCAGAGCGAACGGCCCACGACTTGGCTGCCTTCCTCGGCGAGGAAGCGGTCGAGCTCTTTCCCCCTTGGGACACCCTTCCCTTCGAGCGCGTGAGTCCCGAGATAGCCACGATGGGCCAGCGGCTGCGCCTCCTGTGGAGGCTCGGTGTAACTGGCTCCGACAACCCGTCGCCTCAGCAGGAGGACTCGTCCCCGCTCGCCGGTCACGCGCCGGATCCCCCCTCGGCGGTCGTGGCTCCGGTGCGGGCTTTGCTCCAGCGGCTGGGGCCGGTGGGCGAGGCGGCCGCCCCCGTGCACGTCGCCTCGGGAGCCCGCCTCGACCAGAGCGACCTCGTGGGAAGGCTCGTGGCCCTCGGTTACCGCCGCGAGTACCAGGTGGAGCACCGAGGCGAGCTCGCAGTTCGCGGGGGCATCGTCGACGTCTTTCCCTCCACCTCCGACATGCCGGTGCGCATCGACCTCTTCGACGACGAGGTGGACCGCCTGACCTTCTTCGATCCCGGCGACCAGCGCTCGGTGTCGAACCTCGAGGAGGTGGAGTTGCACGGCTGTCGCGAGCTCCTCCCCACCGACACCGTGCGAGCCAGGGCTCGGGCACTCGTCGGCGCGGAGCCGTGGGGCCGTCCGCAGTGGGAGCGGATCTCCGAGGGCCAGCTCTTCGACGGAATGGAGTCGTGGACAGCTTGGCTGGTCGGCACCGAGCAGGTGCTTCCCGACCTGATCGGGCCCGCGGGTCGAGTGGCACTGGTCGATCCCCGGCGCATCCGCGACCGTGCGCGCGAGCTCAACGACGACGAGGCGGCCCTGGCGGGTGCCCTCGCCGTCACGTGGGGCGTCGTACAAGGTGGCCACGACGACGGGGCTCCTCCGTTCCCCCGCCTGCACGTCGCGTATGATCGGTTGCTCGAGCGTTGCCTCGCCCCGGTGCTGAACGTGTTGCCGGTGGCCGAGGGTCCGGGGATCCCAACTGTCAGCGCGAAGACGTGGGAACCGCTTCTCGCCGACCGGGCCGCATGGGCGCGCAAGCTCGGCGCTCTCGTCGACGAGGGCTGGTCGGTGACGCTGTGCGCGGACAGCGGCGGCTCGGCGGCTCGGCTCTCCTCGGTGCTCTCGGAGGAGGGGCTCTCGGTCTCCTTGCTCGACGGTTCCCCCAGCTTGCCGACGGACCTGACGAGCAGGGGGATCCGGGTGGTGGCGACCGGCCTGGAGCGCGGTTTCCTCTTCCCTTCCGCGAAGGTGGCGGTTCTCGCCGAGCCGGACATCACTGGGCGGAGGCGCGCCCACCGCCCCGCGCGCGTCCGCGCCCGCCCGACCGAAGGGTTCTTCGACGACCTGGCCCCCGGTGACTACGTGGTGCACCGCCAGCACGGCGTGGCCCGCTATGCGGGCATGGTCACGCGTACTGTCAACGGGGCCTCGCGCGATTACCTGTTGCTCTGCTACCGCGGGGACGACAAGCTCTACCTTCCCTCGGACCAGATAGAGGCGCTGACGCCCTACAGCGGAGGCGAAACCCCGTCACTCAACCGGCTCGGCGGGTCCGAATGGCAGCGCACGCGGGCGAAGGCGCGTGCCGCCGTGCACGAGGTGGCCGTCGAGCTCGTAGAGCTCTACCGGCGGCGTCTTCAAGTGCGCGGGCACAGCTTCTCGCCCGACACCCCCTGGCAGCGCGAGCTGGAGGATTCCTTCGAGTTCGTCGAGACCACCGACCAGCTCCGTGCAATAGAGGACGTGAAGGCCGACATGGAGGCCGATACACCCATGGACCGGCTGGTGTGCGGCGACGTCGGTTTCGGCAAGACGGAGGTCGCGGTGCGCGCGGCGTTCAAAGTCGTCCAGGACGGCAAGCAGGCGGCGATCCTGGTTCCCACGACGCTGCTGGCACAGCAGCACGCCCAGACCTTCGCCGACCGCTACTCGGGTTTCCCGATCAAGGTGGAGATGCTCTCTCGTTTCCTCACCCCTGGACGTGCACGTGCGGTGGTGGCGGGACTGGCCGCGGGCTCGGTCGACGTGGTCGTCGGGACCCACCGGATGCTCGCAGGCGACGTGCGGTTCAAGAACCTCGGACTGCTCGTGGTGGACGAGGAGCAACGCTTCGGCGTGAGTCACAAGGAGGCGATCAAGGCCGTTTCCGACGGCGTCGACGTGCTCACGCTCACGGCCAACCCGATCCCGCGTACCTTGGAGATGGCACTCACCGGGATCCGGGATCTCTCTCTCATCAACACCCCTCCCGCCGCGCGCCTGGCGATCCTCACCTATGTGGGTGAATTCGAAGAGCAAGCGGTGGTGGAGGCGATCCGGCGCGAGCTGTTGCGCGAGGGACAGGTGTTCTTCGTGCACAACTGGGTGCAGAACATCGAAGCCGTCGCGGCACGCGTGCGGGTGCTCGTCCCCGAGGCCCGGGTGGCGGTGGCGCACGGGCAGATGGACGAGGGCACCCTCGAGCAAGTCGTGCTCGACTTCTGGGACAGGCGCTACGACGTGCTCGTCTGTACGACGATCATCGAGTCCGGCATCGACATGCCTACGGTGAACACGCTCGTGGTAGATCGTGCGGACCGTCTCGGGCTCGGGCAGTTGCACCAGCTACGCGGACGCGTGGGGAGGGCGGGCCAGCGGGCCTACGCGTACTTACTGCACCCGCGTGACCGTGTCCTCACCGAGGCGGCCTACGAGCGCCTGAGGACGATCGGCGAGCAGACGGAGCTGGGGAGCGGCTTCAAGATCGCCATGCGCGACCTCGAGATCCGGGGAGCCGGGAACCTGCTCGGGCGCGACCAGTCCGGGCACATAGCTGCAGTCGGTTACGACCTCTACGTGCAGATGGTGGCCGAGGCCGTGGCCGAGATGAAGGGCGAGCCCGTCCGCCCGTCGGTGGAGGTGACTATCGACGTTCCCTCCGACGCCCACCTGCCGGCGGCGTACGTGGCCCGCGAGGACCTCCGCCTCGAGGCCTACCGGCGCCTTGCATCGGTCTCGGAGGAAGCGGAGGTTCACGATGTCCGCGCGGAGTGGCTCGACCGCTTCGGTCCTCTGCCGCCGGCCGCCGAGGGGTTGTTGGCTGTGGGTCGTTTGCGCGTCGAGTGCCTGCGCAGCGGGGTTCGCGAGGTCTCTGCGACCCCTTGGCGACCCGGACAACCAGGATCCGGGCGCAGCGTCTCGGAGACGACCCGCCGAGGCTTCGTCGCTCGTTTGTCCCCGCTCGAGCTGCCGGCCAGCGCTCGGGTCAGGCTGCGCCGGTTGCGACCGGAGGCGGTGATGAAAGAGAACGCGCGCCAGCTGGTGGTTCCGTTGGCCGCCGGCGAGGACCCCGTCGAGGCCCTCGCGGAGCTGTTGCGCCAGCTCGTACCGGCGGACTCTGGCTCTGCGTCGAAGGTCGAACGTCGCGGTCGCGGCGGCGAGGAGCCGCACGGCGAAACAGAGGTTGGCGAGGGGGTGCGGGGATCGGAATCGTCGGCCGCGGGGGGGCGCCGGTAGCATGCGTATCCCGATGAAGTGCCTCGCTGATCGCGCCTCTGACGCCCTGGGCGAGGCCCGAACCCCGCCTTCTTCCAGACTGTGGAGGTCGCTGCCCCGTCCCGGGTCGCAGAGCCCGTCCGGCCGAGCCGGCATCCGTCGGCGAGGTCCTTTGCTCTTCGTCGCGGTCGTCGCGGTCGTCGCGGTCGGTGTGGCGGGTGGAGGATGTGACGTCTCGCCGTCGGCGGCGACCGTGGACGGCACGACGATCACGCAGAGCAAGCTCGACTCGCAGCTCTCCGACGTCGTGCAGAACCAATATGCGCGCTGTGCTCTCGAGCTCCAGGGGGCGAACCTGCCGAGCTCGCTCGCCGGCGCGGGCGACTCGACGGTCAGCTCCGAGCTCGCCTCCTACGAGCTTTCCACCTTGATCCTCGACCAGCTCATAGCCCAGGACCTCGGTCGTCGTCACCGCCCGGTCACCGCGTCCGAATTGTCCGCAGCCAGAGAGGACCTCGTGGCCCAGTTCGAGTCCTCGATCTCCTCGGGCAGCTCGTCTTGCCCTGCCCAGGTGACCGGACAGCAATTGTTCCGACGCCTGCCACCGGGCTTCTCCTCCGAGCAGGTCGGCTACCTCGCCGACGAGGAGCAGCTGGCGGTGACGGTGACGCACGTGGACCTGAGCACGGAGGCGCTCGAGCGCTACTACCTCACAAACGCCTCTCAGTTCGCCGAAGTGTGCTTGAGCGATATCGTCGTGGCCTCCCAAGCGCAGGCAGAGTCCATACTTGGTGCCGTCTCCTCCGGCGCGGCGACGTTCGCGGCCGAGGCCCGGCAGAGCTCGACCGACACCCAGACCGCACAGAACGGGGGAGCGATTCCCTGCGTCGCGAGCTCCGAGGTACAGAACCCCACGATCATTTCCGCGATCTCGTCGCTTGCCCCGGGTCAGGTCAGCCAGCCGGTGCAGTCGACTACGTCCTCAGGCGCGACCGTGTGGTTACTCCTCCAGGTCAACGCGAAGCCCGAGATCCCCTTCGCCCAGGTGAGGTCACAGATTCGCCTGACGCTGCTCTACGGGCAGAACTCCGAGCTGTCTCGGGAGTTCGACCGGATCACCTCTGGGGCGCGCGTCACGGTGGACCCGCGATACGGAAGCTGGAGCCGCCTCCGGGGAGTGAGGCCGCCGGTGCCGCCTGCCGCGAAGTACCTGCTCTCCCCCGGGGCCGACCAGCCGGGGAGCTCCTCGTCGACCCTCGGTGGCTGACGGTCCGGAGGTCGACGGCCCGATGGCAGAGAGATCGCCCTCCGACGCGGATCTGAAGACCACGGGGGAGCTCGCCCGGCTCGAGGAGCTGGTCAGGACCCTTCGAGCACGCTGTCCGTGGGACAGGCGCCAGACCCACCTCTCGCTCGCACCACACCTGTTGGAGGAAGCCTACGAGGCGCTCGAGGCCATCGAGGAGCTTGGCTCGCCGGACTCCGCCGTCTCACCCGAGGTGGTCGCGCACCTCCGCGAGGAGCTTGGCGATGTGCTCTTCCAGGTGTTCTTCCACTCCGTGCTGGCGGAGGAGGAAGGCCGCTTCACGCTCGCGGACGTGGCCAGGGATGTCCACGACAAGCTCGTGCGCCGCCATCCCCACGTCTTCGGCGATGCCCTCGCCGATACTCCCGAGGAGGTGGCCGCCCGCTGGGAGGTCCTCAAGAGCTCCGAGAAGGGGCACAAGGGCGTGACCGGTGGGATCCCCGATGCCATGCCGGCCCTGGCCGTCGCGGCCAAGCTCCTGCGCAAGGCCGAATTGCTGGGCGTGGACCTGCCTTCTGTCGCCGAGCGGCGCTCGCGGGTGTCGGCGAACCTCGACCGCCTCGCTGCTGCGGGGGAATCCGGCTCCTCAGGGGAGGAGTCGAGAGCCGTGGGTGAGATGCTGCTGTGCGTGGCCGACCTGGCGCGCAGGATAGGAGTGGATCCCGAGACGGCGCTTCGGGCCGAGACACGGGGGCTTCGTCATGCCCTCGAGACCGGCGAGCGACCTGGGTCTGAGAGCCAGTAAGGCCGATCCGCAGGGGCATCTTCGCCGTCACCCACAGCCGTCGGCGGCTCGTGTCGCGCTCCGGTCGGCCAGTGTGTGCCCGGCTGAGCGTCGTGCTGCGGACATTTCGGCGTAGATGTGATGCTCGCTCTAGGGCGCCCCGGTGACCGACTGAGCTTCCCCCGATCCAGCGGACAGGTTGGTTGTGGTGATCATGCCGCGTGTGCGGCTTCGTAGTCGACGGGACTAAGCATCTTGCAGTAGCTGTGCCGGCGCCTCGGGTTGTACCAGGTT
>JBELAS010000045.1:0-8494 GCA_049508615.1 Acidimicrobiales bacterium | reverse complement strand
CGGCCGTCGCAGCTACAGCTCGTCCAGCTCCTCGGCTGTCATCAGGACGGCACGCGGCTTGGAACCCTCGGACGGGCCTACTATGCCGCGTCTTTCGAGAAGGTCCATCAACCGGCCGGCCCGAGCGAAGCCGACCCGGAGCTTGCGCTGGAGCATGGAGGTCGAGCCTAGCTGTGACCGCACCACCAACTCCATTGCTCTCAGCAGGTATTCGTCGTCGTCGTCCTCGACGCCCCTGCCTCGGCTCTCGGAGGCCTCCTCGCCTTCCACGCCGTCGACGTAGCGCGGGCCGCTCTGGCGGCGCCAGTGGGCGACGACGGCCTGCACCTCGTCCTCACCCACCCACGGGCCCTGGATGCGCCGCGGCACGCTCGACGACGCGGTGAGCAGCAGGAGGTCACCCCGGCCGACGAGTCTTTCCGCGCCCGGCTGATCGAGGATGACGCGGCTGTCGGCGAGAGAGGAGACCGAGAAGGCGAGCCGCGAAGGGATGTTCGCCTTGATCACGCCGGTGATCACGTCGACGGAGGGCCTTTGCGTGGCGATGACGAGGTGGATCCCCACGGCGCGCGCCATCTGCGCAATACGGCAGATCGACTCTTCGACGTCGCGCGCCGCGACCATCATGAGGTCGTTCAGCTCGTCCACCACGATCAGTACGTAGGGCAGGTGGCGATGAAGGCGCGCGGGCTCCATCTGCACCCCCTGTGCCTCATCCCGGCGACTTGCACGCTCTATGGGAATGTGGTCAGGCGCTGGCGAAACCGCTCCGAGAGCATCTCGAGCCTCAGACCTGCCGACGCCGGGATCGACAGTGCTCGCGCCTGCGCGCTCTGCCCTGAGAGCCTCGGCTGCGACAGGCTCTCCACCGGAGCCCGACTCTTCTCCCGTCCCGGGGACGACAGACGAGTCGAAGTCGTCCTCGGGCTGCGCGCTCGAGGAGCGTAATTCAGTGTCGACGTCACCATCAGTGTCGGCGTCACCATCGACGTCGCCGGCGGCGAAAGCGCCTCCCAGCTCCCCACGGCGTACGGCTTCGTTGTACCCGGCGATGTCGCGCATGCCCACCTCGGCGAGGACGTCGTAACGCCGCTCCATCTCCGCGACCGCCCACGCCAGGGCGTTGGCAGCCTTCTTCGGGTCCACCACGACCTGGGTCAAAAGGTGGGGCAGGCCGTTGTACTGGCCGAGCTCCACGCGCTTGGGGTCCACCAGGATCATGCGGACCTCTTCGGGGGTGGCGCGCATCAGGACGGACGTGACCATCGAGTTGATGCACGACGACTTGCCGGCACCGGTTGCTCCCGAGATGAGTATGTGCGGCATGTCGGCGAGGTTGGTCATGACGGCCCTGCCGGCAATGTCACGTCCGAGCGCCACCTCGAGGGGATGCCCGGCACGGAGCGCCTCTTCGGAGCTGAGGACGTCCCCGAGCGTGACGAGTTGCCGGCGGCGGTTCGGCACCTCGACCCCGATCGCCGATCTCCCGGGTATCGGTGCCAGGATGCGCACGTCCGGCGAGGCCATCGCGTATGCGATGTCCTTGGCCAGGGTGGTCACTCGCGCGACCTTCACTCCGGATCCGAGCTCGAGCTCGAAGCGGGTCACCGTGGGCCCCACCGTGTAGCCGACCAGACGAGTGTCCACGCCATGGACGGCGAGCGCGGCCACGAGTGCCGTCCCGGCTCCCGCAACCTCGGAACGGTCCAGTTGCTGGGGTCGAGAGCGCGACAGCAGCTTCACAGGCGGAAGGCGCCACTCGCCTGCCGGGATACCGAGGTCGAGCTCGAGTTGATGGGCGTCGGCGACGACGGCCACCGGTGCCCCAGGTGGTCCTCCCGAAGTGACTGCTTCGACCGCTTCCCTCGCATCGGGAGCATCCGTCGGAGGTGGAAGGAGCGAAGCGGTTCCTGCCGTCCCAGAAGCCGCCGGAGCCGGCTCCGGCTCCGAATCCCCTGGCGCCGCAGCTCCGCGTTCGCCGTCCGCTGGCGCCGCTGCGGGCCGTGCACCGGTCTCGCCGGTCTCGAGACCTGCGCCGCGCTCGTTCACGTCGGCCGAGTCCTCGTCCGACGAACCCGTCCCTTCCCGGTCGTGGCGAACCGACCTCGTCACCGTCCGGCCGAGCACACCCGCGCCGCGGACACCCTCGCGCACGCTCACCCCGGTGAAGAGAACCAGCGCCACGACGAGCACCGCCACCAAGACGACGGAGGTCCCCCACACGCCGAGAGCATCTGCGAGCGGTCGACCCACAGCGGCACCCAGCCACCCTCCGGCACCTGCGAGTCGGGAGGACGTCGCGCCTAGCGGCGGAGAGCCACCTGCGAGCTCGGCCAGCCCGCCCACCGCAGCGAGGCCCAGCACCAGCCCCAGCCCTAAGCGAACAGGCTCGTGTGCGGACGGTTCGCGCCACGACCTGCCGGCAAAGATCATGATCCCCGCCGCTGCACAGGCGGGAGGTAGGACGAACCGACCGAACCCGAGAAGCACTCCCAGGTCTCCTCGGACGCCGTGACCAGCCGGACCGAGGGCGTCGGCGTAGAGCGCCATGGCCCCGAGGATGCCTGCCGTGAGGAGAGCGATTCCCCAGAGATCCTCGACATGGGCCTCGAGAACCGACATAACGGCGCTCGGGAAGCTCGGTCGAGAGTTCTTGGTCCGCGCGACCGGGCGTCTTCGAACGGAGCTTCCCCTAGACGGGCGCGAGCTTGGCACCCGCCGCGACCGCCGGGACCGGCCGCCTGCCGAGGCTCTTCGCGGGCGCGCGCGGAACCGACGGCGCTTGGTGATCACCACAATGGCCACAACGCTAACAGCAGTCTCATCGAGAACAAAGGATCGCCGGCACCTGCTCCGAGGTCTGCCGAACGGGCAGGACCGGCTTGCGTGCGTCCTTTCGACGTCTTGCCGCGATTCGCTGACGCGGCGCTGGGAGCAGTCGGGCTGTTCGCGGTGTTCTTAAACCGTGACCACCACGGGCACGATCATCGGCCGACGTTTCGTGCGCTCCCCCACCAGCCGGCCGAGCGCTTTGCGTGCGTGACGCCGTAAGGCTTCGTGGTCGCCCGCTCCATCGGCCAGCGCCCTCTCCAGGGCGATCCGGACCACATCGCTGGCCTCGTCCAGAAGCTGCTCGGCCTCAGGTGCGTGCACCCATCCCCGGGTGACGATCTCCGGCGGGCTCACCACCTCACCCGCATGGAGATCGACCGTGGCGACCACCACCACCACACCCTCCTCGGCAAGGACCCTCCTGTCACGAAGGACCCCGTGGCTCACGTCGCCCACCGTTCCGTCCACGTACAGGAAGCCCGCGGGAACGGGCTCGGCACGGCGGATGCCGTGGTCGTCGAGAACCAGGGAGTCCCCGTCCTCACAGACCATGACCTTGCCCGCCTCGACTCCCATGCCCTGCGCCAGGTGTGCATGGTTCACCATGTGGCGGTACTCGCCATGGACCGGCACGAACCACTCCGGGCGGACGACCGACAGAAGAGTCTGAAGCTCACCTTGTTTCGCGTGCCCCGAGACGTGGACGGGCTCGAGACCGGTGTGCACCACTTGCGCTCCTCGCCGGTAAAGCGCATCGATCACGCGTCCGACTGCCCATTCGTTGCCCGGGATCGGATGCGCGCTTATCACCACCACGTCCCCGGGATGTAGCTGTAGCCACTTGCTCTCGCCCGCTGCCATGAGCGACAGCGCGGAGAGCGGTTCTCCCTGCGAACCGGTGGAGACTACGCACACGCGGCCCGGATCCATCTGCTCCACCTCTTCCACGTCGACGAAGCAGTCGTCGGGGACGCATAGCAGGCCCAACCGACGAGCCAGCTCGACGTTCTTATCCATCGATCGGCCCAGCGTCGCCACCTTCCTCCCGGTGGCGAGAGCCGCGTGCATGACTTGCTGGACACGATGGATGTGGCTGGCGAAGCAGGCCACCACCACGCGCCTCCCGGCCCATGACTCGAAAAGGCGCAACAGCGTGGCGCCGACGGTTGTCTCCGACGCGCTGAAACCAGGTTCCTCCGCGTTCGTCGAGTCCGCCATGAGCAATCGAACGCCCGAGGTGGTCGCCAACGCTCCCAGCCGGGCCAGGTCGGTCAGCCGGCCGTCCACGGGAGTCAGGTCGATCTTGAAGTCGCCCGAGTGAAGGACGATGCCCTGCGGTGTGTGCAACGCGACCGCGAAACCGTGGGGCACCGAGTGGGTGACGGGGATGAATTCCATATCGAAAGGGCCGACCTGCCTGCGTTCTCCGTCTCGCACCTCGACGAACGTCGCCCGGTCGCCGAGTCCCGCCTCCTCGACACGGTTTCGAGCCAAACCCAATGTGACGGCGGAGCCGTACACGGGAGCCGACAGGTCACGCAGGAGATAGGCGAGGCCCCCGGTGTGGTCCTCGTGGCCGTGGGTGAGCACCACGGCTTCCACGTCCGCCGCGCGACCCGCGAGGTAGGAGAGGTCGGGCAGCACGAGATCGATGCCTGGCATCTCGGGATCGGGGAACATCACGCCGCAATCGAGGACTACGAGCCTCCCGTCGAGCTCTATGCACGCGCAGTTCCGGCCGATCTCCCCGAGCCCACCGAGGAAGCTGATGCGGACCGGTTCAGGCAAGCGCCCCGCCAGCACTCCGGTCGCCGGGACCAGCTGAAGGCAGACCCAGCCTCCTGAGAACCTGAGCGGCTCGCTCGTCGAGCCCTGGCGGCGCCTCGCCGAGCGGCGGGCGGCACTGCCCGGCCGGCAGTCCGAGAACCCGGCAGGCGGCCTTGGCGGGGAGCGGGTTCGGACAGGTCTCCGAGGACTCGAACTCATAAGACTCGATGAGCCTGGCGTTTGCGGCCCTGGCTGCGTCGACATCCCCTTTGACGAAAGCGGCGACCATCTCACCCATCGCGGCAGGTGCCCAGTTGGCGGCCACGCTCATCACCCCCACGGCGCCCACGGACAGCAGCGCCAAGGTGAGCGCGTCGTCGCCGCTGTATATCTCGAAGCCGGCAGGAACCTCCGCCGCCAGGCGGGCCGACCCGGCAACGTCGCCGGCGGCATCCTTCAACGCCACGATGTTCGGAACCTCGCGTGCCAGGTGGAGCATCGTCTCGTGGGCGATCTTCCGGCCGGCGCGCACAGGGATGTCGTAGAGGACCACAGGCAACTCCGTCGCACCGGCCACGGCCTCGAAATGGGCAGCCAGTCCTGCCTGAGAGGGCCGGCTGTAGTAGGGCGTGACGACCAGAACGGCATCGACTCCTGCGCTGTCGGCGGTCCTCGTCCGCTCGATGGAGTGACGAGTGTCGTTGGTCCCCGTCCCGACAAGTACGGGGATGGTCACCGTCTCGCACACCGACCGGCACAGGTCTGCCATCTCGGCGTCGGACAGCACGGGGCCCTCACCGGTGGTGGCACCCACCAGCAGCGCATCGCTTCCGTTCGCCTCCAACCAGCGACCCAGTCGCGCAGCACCATCCACGTCGAGCGCGCCCGCGCCGTCGAACGGCGTCACCATCGCTGTCACCACGGCGCCGAAACGGCCCGTGTCACCTAGCGCCACACCCTCAGGTTAGAGCATGCGCGCTCAGAGGACGCCAGCGACGAACATGAGGTGCCCTCGCTGCCGGAGGCTGCGTGCTCAGAAGTCGAGCAGGCAGTCCAGCCCGACGGTGAGTCCAGGCAGCGCCGCCACCGACTTGACCGCCAGCAGCACGCCGGGCATGAAGGACGTACGGTCGTAAGCGTCGTGGCGGAGGGTCAGGCTCTGACCGACCGTGCCCATTACCACCTCCTGGTGGGCCACGAGCCCGGGGAGGCGGACCGAGTGGATCCGTACCCCTCCAGGCCCCTCTCCTCCTCGGGTCCCTGGAAGCACCGAAGAAGCGGTGCGGTCCGCGGGCCACGGATCACAGCCTGCGCGCCGGCGAGCCGCATCGAGGCGCTCGGCGCTCGCCAGCGCGGTGCCCGATGGCGCGTCGAGCTTGCCGTCCTGGTGCAGTTCGATGATCTCCGCACCGTCCATGAACGGGGCCGCCATCTCTGCGAAGCGCATCATGAGCACCGCCCCTATGGCGAAGTTCGCGGCGATCACGCAATTGGCTCTAGACGACGCGAAGAGAGCTTCCATCTCCGCGAGTGACGCCCGGGCTATGCCGGTCGTGCCGACGACGGCATGCACCGCGTTGTCCACGCACCACCGCATCGTCTCGAGGGCCACGTCCGCCACGGTGAAGTCGACCGCCACCTCCGCACCGGCGCGGCCGAGGTCGTCGACACTGCCGCCCACCTGCAGCCCGGCCACATCCGACCCCGTCACCTGACGCAGGTCTATCCCCACCAGGCGCGGATCGACCGCCGCCACCAGATCCAGCTCGGGGTCGCTCGAGACGGCGCGGCACACCTCGCGTCCCATCTTTCCGCCTGCACCGAGCACACCGACACGCACCACGCCCAAACCTTACGCTCTCGAGCTGGACATCAGCCGGAGAAATCCGAAGGCTCGAATGGCCCCACCACAGACAGCGTGCGTGGTTCGTCTGCCAGCTTCGCTGCGAGGTTGGCCACGTCTTCGAGCGTGACGCCCTCGACCTTGGCCAGAAGCTCGTCCATCTCGAGCACGCGTCCGTGCAAGAGCAAGCTCGAACCTATGCGGCTCATTCGCGCGCCAGAGTCCTCGAGCGACAGCAACATCTCCGCCCTCAGATGTCCTTTGGCAACGGACAGCTCGCGTTCGGTGATGCCGAGGCGAGCAAGACGATCCAGCTCGCCGTTCACCACCTCCAGGACTTCACGGGCGTGAGACGGAGCCGTACCCACGCTGACCGTCAATGAGCCCATCTCTTCGTAGTGAGTCCGCTCCGACCAGATCGAGTAGGCCAGGCCGCGACGTTCACGTACCTCCTGGAACAGGCGGCTCGACATCCCACCACCGAGCACGTGGTTCAGCACGGCGAGCGGCCAGCGGTCCTCGGAGTGCCGGCCGGCTGTGCGCATCCCCAGCACCAGGTGAACCTGCTCGGTGGGCCGGCGAGCGACCACTAGCCCGAGCGGCGGGGAATCGGGGCCCTTCCTGGCTGGTGGGCCGCCTCCGGCACGCCCGGCGAAGCGCCGCTCGACTTCGGAAGCCAGCAGCTCGTGGCCCACATCCCCTGCTGCAGCAACTACGAGGTTGCTCGCGCGGTAGTGCAGGTCGAAGAAGCGGCGGATCTCGGAGACCCCTAGCGCCGTGACGCTTCGCGCCGTCCCCAGCACCTCGCGCCCGAGGGGATGGCCGGGGAACAAAGCTCCCGTGAACTGCTCGGCCGCCAGGTCGGCGGCCTCGTCAGCGTGCATCAGGATCTCGTCCAGGATCACCTGGCGCTCAGCTTCGACGTCCTCGGGACGCAAGGCCGGATCGGTCATGATGGCGCTGAGCACGTCCAGGCCGAGAGCCAGGTGCTCGGAGAGCAGCCGGATGTAGAAGGCCGTGTACTCCTTGGTGGTGAAGGCGTTCATGTCGCCACCCACCTCGTCGACCGCTTCGGCGATCTCGGCCGCCCCCCAACTCGGAGTGCCCTTGAAGAGCAGGTGCTCCATGAAGTGAGATGCCCCGGCCCGAGCGTCCTCCTCGTCCCTCGATCCGGTGCCGACCCACACCCCGACCGTCACCGAACGCGCGTCCACCATGCGTTCGGTGACCAGGCGAGCGCCGCAATCGAGCGCCTCTATTTCGATCACGGGAATGGTGGGCGCGAACGAGCTGATGCCGCGCGGTGGTGTGGCCCAGTGCTCACCGGCGCCTGGACCGGCGCCGCCCGTCGCGCTCTCGATGATCGCGATCGCCACGCTCGCCACGGCCATGCTCGGCGGTCGGCTTCGGGCCGAGGTCGCCAAGCTCTCCTGCCAGCTCCGCTTCGAACGCTACCTCGAACGACGCAGCCTGGACCGGACCGGGTTCGCTCTCCGACACCCTCGGGTGATCTGAAGCCCCGGGCATGGCGCTGTCCGCGGCGACCGGTGCTGGAGCCTCCCCGGCGAGCGAGAGTGACACCTTGCCCTGTGGATCGATGTCGTCTACACGGACCTCGAGCTCCTGGCCGAGGGAGAGGACATCCTCCACACGCTCGACTCGCTTCCCACTCCTGATCTTCGATATGTGCAGCAGTCCGTCGCGACCGGGAAGGATGTTCACGAACGCTCCGAATTTGGTGATGTTCACCACCTTGCCCAGGTACGTAGTCCCGACGTCCGCGTCCGGGGGCTCGACGATGAGGAATATGCGGCGCCGGGCCTCTGCCACGGCTCCACCGTCCTTTGCTCCTATGGTGACGGTGCCCAACAGACCGTTGTCCTCCACGGCGATGTCGGTCCCGGTCTCGGCTTGGAGAGCGTTTATCACCTTGCCCTTGGGTCCGATCACCTCGCCGATCCGGTCTATGGGGATATCGAACGACACGATCTTGGGTGCATTCTCCGAAACCTCCGCTCGCGGCTCGGCGATCGCCTGCTGCATCACGTCGAG